>NZ_JBFLUG010000263.1:0-4851 GCF_041008525.1 Parafrankia sp. FMc2
GGAGCAGGTCCGGCGTCCGGTGCGGTTCGCCGACGCGGTGGCCGCCATGGTGGAGCAGGGGGTGACCCGGTTCCTGGAGATCGGGCCCGACGCGGCGCTCACCCCGGCGATCCACGCCATCACCGACGGTGCCGGCACCGCTGCCGGCACTGACGTCGAGACCGACGGGTCCGGCGGGGCTGGCGTGCTTGCGGTCGCGGCTGCGCGCCGTGACCGCGACGAGGCCACCACGCTGCTGACCGCCGTCGCCCGGCTCTTCGCCGGCGGCACCCCCGTCGACTGGGCCCGGCTGTTCGACGGCACCGAGGCCATCCAGGTACCGCTGCCCACCTATGCCTTCCAGCACCTGCAGCTCTGGCCGCGGCTGCGCGCCGCCGTCAGCGGGAACCCCGCCGGGCTCGGCCTGGTCGCTGCCGAGCACCCGCTGCTCGGTGCCACCGTGGCCCTCGCCGACGGCGACGGCACCGTGCTCACCGGCCGGCTCGCCCTCGACGGCCAGCGCTGGCTCGCCGACCACCGGGTGCTGGGAAGCACCCTCGTCCCCGGCACGGCGTTCCTCGAGATCGCCCTCGCGGCCGGCGAACGGGTCGGCGCCCCGGCCGTCGACGAGCTGCTGCTGCACGCCCCGCTCGTCCTGCCCGACCGGGGCGGGGTGCGACTGCAGGTCACCGTCGCCACACCCGGCCCGGACGGCCGCCGTGAGCTGGCGGTCTACTCACAGCCCGAGGACGGTGACGACGAGCCCTGGACGGTGCACGCCACCGGCACCCTCCTGCCGCCGGGCACCCAGCCGGCGGGCGCCCCGACCGCTGCGGGCGGCCTGGTGGCCTGGCCGCCCGCGGGCGCGACCGAGCTCGCCCTGGACGGCTTCTACCCGGGGCTGGCCGGCGCGGGCCTCGACTACGGCCCGGCGTTCCAGGGCCTGCGCCGCGCCTGGGCCCGTGATGGCGAGGTCTTCGCCGAAGTCGAGGTGGACGAGCCCGTCGACGGGTTCGCGATCCATCCCGCGCTGTTCGACGCGGCGCTGCACGCGATCGCCGCCGGCGGGCTGCTGCCGGTCGACGACGAGGTGCGGGTGCCGTTCGCCTTCACCGGGGTGAGCGTGTCCGGCGCACCCGGCGCGACACTGCGGGTCCGGATCGCCGCGGTGTCCGGTTCCGACCGGGTGCGGGTGTCGATCGCGGACGGTTCCGGCCTGCCGGTCGCCGAGGTCACGGGCCTGGCCCTGCGCGCGGTCACCACCGGCCAGCTTGCCGCGAACGCGGCGAGCCGCCTGCTGTACGGCGTCGACTGGACGCCGGCGCCGGCCGGCACCGCGCCGGCGGCGGAGTCCGCCGAGCACGGGGTCGCCGTCCCGCTGGGGTCACCGGTGCCGGCTGGCACCGCACTCGCCGTGGTCGACTGCACCGCCCAGCACTGGTTCGCGGACGGCACCGCGGAACCAGCCTCCGTGGCGGAAACCTCGGACGGGCCGGCCGGTACCGGCCTCTCGCCCGAGGATGCGCGGGGCCGGGTGACCGCCCTGCTGACGACGATCCAGGACTGGCTCGCCGACCGGGAGCAGCCGCGAGGCCGCCTGGTCGTGGTCACCGCGGGCGCGGTGGACGCCGCCCCGGGCGACACCGTGCCCGGCGTGGTGGACGCGGGCCTGTGGGGTCTGGTGCGCACCGCCCAGTCGGAGCACCCGGGCCGCTTCCAGCTGGTGGACGTCGACCAGGCCGGTCGCGGCCTGCTCGCGCGCGTCGTCGGCTCCGGCGCCCCGCAGGCGGTGATCCGCGGCGACGAGGTACTCGTCCCCCGTCTCGTGCGGCTACCGGCTCCCGAGGCTCCTGGCACTGGCACTGGCACCGACGCCGGCGGCGGTTCCGCCGGGCCGGATGGGGTGTTCGGCGCGGGGACGGTCGTGGTCACGGGTGGCACGGGTGCGTTGGGTGGCCTGGTGGCGCGGCATCTGGTGGCTGCCCATGCGGTGTCGGACCTGTTGTTGGTGTCGCGTCGGGGTGCGGCGGCGCCGGGTGCGGGTGATCTGGTCGCGGAGCTGGTGGAAGCGGGTGCCCGGGTTCGGGTGGCGGCGTGTGACGCGGCGGATCCGGAGGCGGTGCGGGAGCTGCTGGCGGGTGAGCCGGTGTCGGGTGTGGTGCATGCGGCCGGGGTGGTGGACGACGGGTTGGTGGGGTCTCTGTCCGCGGAGCGGGTGGAGGGGGTGCTGCGGGCGAAGGTCGATGCGGTGCTGAATCTGCACGCGGCGACGGCCGCCCGGAATCTGGCCGCCTTCGTGGTCTTTTCGTCGGCGGCGGGTGTGTTGGGGAATGCGGGCCAGGCCGCGTATGCGGCGGCGAACACGTTTGTGGACGGTTTCGCGGGATGGCTGCGGGGCCGGGGTGTGAACGCGGTATCGGTGGCGTTCGGCCTGTGGGACACGGCGGGGGGAATGGGGGGGTCTCTGGGCGAGAGCGAACGGGCGCAGCTGCGGCAGGGCGGCGTTGTTCCGCTGAACGCGGAACAGGGTCTGGCGGCGTTCGACGCCGCGCTGTCAAGTGGCCGCGGACTGGTGGCCCCGCTCGGTCTCGACTTCTCCGTGTTGCGCGCGGCGGCGGGCAGCGGTCTGCTCCCGCCGCTGCTCGAGGATCTCGTCCTGCCCGCGACCCGGCCGGCCGGCGGCGGCGGGTCCGCGCTCGGCCGGCAGCTCGCCGCGCTGCCGGCGGAGGAGCGGCGCCGGGCCGTCCTCGATCTGGTCCGCGGCCAGGTCGCCGCGGTCCTCGGCTACCGCGGCGGCGGCGACCTGGACCCGCAGCGGGCCTTCAACGAGCTCGGTTTCGACTCGATGACCGCCGTCGAGCTGCGTAACCGCCTGATCGCCGCCACCGGCCTGCGACTGCCGTCCACCCTGGTCTTCGACTATCCGAACGTCGAGGTCCTCGCGTCCTTCGTCGGTGCCGAACTCGCCGGGTCGACCCCCGCCCCGGTCGTTCCCGTGGCGTCGGCGGCCGGCTCCGACGAGCCGATCGCCATCGTGGGGATGGCGTGCCGCTACCCGGGCGGGGTCGCCTCCCCGGACGAGCTGTGGGATCTGCTCGCCACCGGCCGCGACGCCGTCGGCAGCTTCCCGCTCGACCGCGGCTGGGACGTCGACGGCCTCTACCACCCGGACCCGGATCATCCGGGGACGTCCTACACCCGCGAGGGTGGTTTCCTGCACGGCGCGGCGGAGTTCGACCCGGGACTCTTCGGGATCAGCCCGCGGGAGGCCGTCGCGATGGATCCGCAGCACCGGCTGCTGCTGGAGGCGTCCTGGGAGGCCTTCGAACGGGCCGGTCTGGACCCGCTGGGCCTGCGCGGCAGCCGCACGGGTGTCTTCGCCGGTGTGATGTACACGGACTACGCGGCGGTGCTGGAACGCGCCGAGGCCGTGGAGGGCTTCCTCGGCGCCGGCGGCAGTGTCGCCTCGGGCCGGGTGTCGTACACGTTCGGTCTGGAGGGACCGGCGGTCACCGTCGACACGGCGTGCTCGTCGTCGCTGGTCGCGCTGCACCTCGCCGTGCAGGCTCTGCGCGGCGGTGAGTGCGATCTGGCGCTCGCCGGTGGTGTGACGGTGATGTCGACGCCGAACACCTTCGTCGGTTTCTCCCGGCAGCGTGGCCTGTCCGCGGACGGCCGGTGCAAGTCGTTCTCCGAGGCGGCGGACGGCGTGGGCTGGGGCGAGGGCGTCGGCATGCTGCTCGTGGAGCGGCTCTCGGACGCCCGGAGGAACGGCCACCGCGTGCTGGCGGTGGTGCGGGGTTCGGCGGTGAACCAGGACGGTGCGTCGAACGGTCTGACGGCGCCGAACGGTCCGTCGCAGCAGCGGGTGATCCGGCAGGCGCTGGCGAACGCCCGGCTCGGCGTCACCGACGTCGACGTCGTCGAGGGGCACGGGACGGGCACGACGCTGGGTGATCCGATCGAGGCGCAGGCGCTGCTCGCGACCTATGGCCAGGGCCGGCCCGAGGGCCAGCCGTTGTGGCTGGGGTCGGTGAAGTCGAACATCGGTCATGCGCAGGCGGCCGCGGGGGTGGCCGGTGTGATCAAGATGGTGCTGGCGATGCGCCGCGAGATCATGCCCCGGACACTGCACGTGGACGCCCCGTCGTCGCAGGTCGACTGGGACGCCGGTGCGGTCTCCCTGCTGGTGGAGCCACGGCGCTGGGAGACGAACGGCCGTCCGCGGCGGGCGGCGGTGTCGTCGTTCGGGATCAGCGGCACGAACGCCCACGTCATCCTCGAACAGGGCGACGTCGTCCCCGGCCCAGGCGCTGCCACGGGTCTGCCAGTGGTTCCGGTGGTTCCGGTGGTGCTGTCGGCCGCGGACCCGGCTGCCCTGGCCGGCCAGGCGGAGCGGCTGCGGGTCGCCCTCGGCACCGGAAGCGGCCTGGACCTGGTGGACGTCGGCTGGTCGCTGGCGGGGCGGGCCCGGCTGCGGCACCGCGCCGTCCTGCTCGCCGCCGACGGCGCAGCGCTCGACGGAGCCCTGTCCGCGCTCTGCGCACCGGAGGACGTCCCGCCGGCTGGCACCGCCGCGGTCGTGGGGAAGGTGCGGCAAGGCCGGTTGGGTGTGGTGTTCACCGGTCAGGGTGCGCAGCGGTTGGGGATGGGCCGGGGTCTGTATGAGGCGTTCCCGGTGTTCGCGGTGGCGTTTGACGAGGTGTGTGAGCTGCTGGACGGGTATGTGGATGTGCCGGTGCGGGAGGTGGTGTTCGGTGCGGATGGTGAGGTGTTGGGGGTGACGGGTCGGGCGCAGCCGGCGTTGTTCGCGGTGGAGGTGGCGCTGTTGGCGCTTGTGCGGAGTTGGGGTGTGGTGCCGGGGGTGGTGGC
>NZ_JBFLUG010000264.1:0-4818 GCF_041008525.1 Parafrankia sp. FMc2
GCTCGCTACCTACGGTCAGGACCGCCCGGCGGAGAACCCGTTGTGGCTCGGTTCGATCAAGTCGAACATCGGTCACACGCAGGCGGCGGCGGGTGTCGCGGGGATCATCAAGATGATCCTCGCGATGGGCCACGGGACACTGCCCGCGACGCTGCATGTCGATGCGCCGTCGCCGCATGTGGACTGGGCGGCCGGGGCGATCGAGCTGCTGACCGAGTCCCGTGCGTGGGAGGACAACGGCCGGCCGCGCCGGGCGGGTGTGTCCTCGTTCGGGGTGAGTGGGACCAACGCCCACATCATCCTCGAGCAGGCCCCCGACCTCGACGATGCCGTCGCCGAGGGGTCCGCGGAGCCGGCGGTTCCGGCGACCGTGCTGCCGATCGTTCCGGTTCTGGTCTCGGGCCACGACGAGGAGGCACTGCGGGCCCAGGCGGGACGGCTCCGTCAGGCGGGCAGTGATCTGTTGGCTGTCGGCGTGGCATCGACGCGGCGGGCAGTCCTTGCGCAGCGTGCGGTGGTGCTGGCTGCTGACGGGTCTGATCTGGACGCCGCTCTCGAGGCGTTGCACGCCGGTGCTTCCGCGTCGAACCTGGTGCGTGGTGTTGCCGGGTCCGGCCGCCTGGCGGTGGTGTTCACCGGCCAGGGCGCACAGCGGATCGGGATGGGCCGGGCGCTGTACGAGACGTTCCCGGTGTTCGCGGATGCCTTCGACGCCGCCTGCGCGCATCTTGACCTTCACCTGGACCGGCCGCTGCGGGAGCTGATCGACGGTGTCGACGGCGACGAGTCGGGGCTGTTGGATCAGACGGGCTATGCGCAGCCGGCGTTGTTCGCGGTCGAGGTCGCGCTCACCGCGCTGCTGGGCCACTGGGGTGTGACTCCGGACATCCTGGTCGGCCATTCGATCGGTGAGATCGCCGCCGCGCATGCGGCCGGGGTTCTGGATCTGGCGGATGCCGCGGTGCTGGTGGCGGCCCGTGGCCGTCTGATGCAGGCCCTGCCCGCGGGTGGGGCGATGCTGGCGGTGCAGGCCACCGAGACCGAGATCCTCGCCGCGCTGACGGAGGCCGGTGTCGTGGTGGATCTGGCCGCGGTGAACGGTCCGACCGCCGTGGTTCTCTCCGGTCCGGTGGACGCGATCGACGCGGCCGCAGAGCTGGTGACTGCGCGTGGGTGGAGGTTGTCTCGGCTGCGGACCAGCCATGCGTTCCACTCGGCGTTGATGGAGCCGATGCTGGCCGAGTTCGCCGCGGTCGTCCGCGACCTGACGTTCCGCGAGCCGACGCTGCCGGTGGTGTCGACGGTGACCGGGCGGTTGGTGGAGGCCGGGGAGTGGTCCGACCCGCAGTACTGGGTGCGGCAGGTGCGGGAGCCGGTCCGGTTCGCCGACGCTGTCACCGCGCTCGCCGAGAACGGGGTGACCCGCTTCGTCGAGGCCGGCCCCGACGGCGTCCTGACCGCGATGGCCCAGCAGACCCTGCCCGACGCCGAGGGCAGTGTGTTCGTGCCGCTGCTGCGTCGCGACCGCGACGAGACGTCCACGGCGCTGACGGCCCTCGCCCGGCTGCACGTCCACGGCGTCACCGTCGACTGGGCGCGGGTGTTCGACGGGACCGGCGCGACGCAGATGGCGGAGCTGCCGACCTATGCCTTCCAGCGCAGGCGGTTCTGGCCCGAGCCGCTGACCGATCGGCCGGCGGAACACTCGGTGGACCGTGAGGAGTCGAGTTTCTGGGAGTCGGTGGAGCGGTCCGACCTGGCCGGTCTGGCGGAGCGGCTGGAGCTGGAGACGGCGGCGCTCGCGGATGTGCTGCCGGCGCTGGCGTCGTGGCGGGCGAAGCGCCGGCTGGCAGCGGCGGCCGACGGGTGGCGGTACCGGGTCACCTGGAAGCCGGCCGCCGACCCGGCCACGGCTGCGGCCACGGCTGCCCTGACGGGTGTGTGGGTGCTGCTCGCACCCGACGCCGAGCCCGGGACGGGGACCGAGCTCGGGACCGAGCCCGGGACGGCTGCCGGGAGTGGCCCGCTGGCCGCGGAGCTGGCCCGGGTGCTGACCTCGGCGGGTGCGGACGTCGTGCCGGTACCCGTCGCTGCGGGCGCGGACCGGGCGGCGCTGGCCGGCCGGCTGCGGTCGCTGGTGACCGGGTCGCTGGTGACCGGGTCGGCGGTGGCGGGTGTGGTGTCGCTGGTGGCGTTCGGGGCGGCGCCGCTGGTGGACAGTCTGGCGGTGGTGCAGGCGCTGGGTGATGCCGAGATCGCGGCACCGGTGTGGCTGGTGACATCCGGTGCGGTGCCGACGGGTCGGTCGGACCGTCCGGCGGATCCGTTGCAGGCGCAGGTGTGGGGGCTGGGACGGGTCGTCGGGCTGGAGCATCCGGACCGGTGGGGCGGTCTGCTCGACCTTCCGCAGAACCTCGACCGGCGGGCGGCGTCGAGGCTGGTCAGGGTGCTCGCCGGCGCCGACGGAGAGGACCAGGTCGCGATCCGCGACGGCGGGATCCTGCTGCGGCGGCTGGTACATGCACCGGTGCGGGGCGAGACGGCCTGGCGTCCGCGGGGGACGGTGCTGATCACCGGCGGCACGGGTGGTCTGGGCGTGCAGGTGGCGCGCTGGGCGGCGGGGAACGGCGCGGAGCGACTGGTGCTGGTGAGCCGGCGCGGGCCGGCCGCGGACGGTGTCGCCGACCTGGTGGACGAGCTGTCCACGGCCGGGGTCGCCGTCGACGTCGTGGCGTGTGACCTGGCGGATCGGGCGGCGGTGGCGGGTCTGCTGGCGGACGTCGGTGAGCTGTCGGCGGTGGTGCATGCGGCGGGTGTGGTGGAGGACCTGCCGTTGGTGGACGTCGACGCCGACCACCTGGATCGGGTGGTGGCGGGCAAGGTCGCCGGTGCGCTGCACCTGGACGAGCTGCTCGGCGAGACCCCGTTGGACGCCTTCGTGGTGTTCTCGTCGATTTCCGGTGTGTGGGGCAGTGGTGGTCAGGGGGCGTACGGGGCGGCGAACGCGGCGTTGGATGCGCTGGTTCTGCGTCGCCGCGCTGCCGGTCGGGTGGGTACGGCGGTGGCGTGGGGTCCGTGGGCGCAGGTGGGGATGGCGGCCGACGAGGCGGTGGCCGGGCAGCTGCGCCGGCAGGGCCTGGTCGGTCTGGAGCCGGGGCAGGCGGTTGCGGCGCTGGTGCAGGCGGTGGGTGCCGGCGACGACGTGGTGACGGTGGCGGATGTGCGGTGGGATGTGTTCCTGCCGGTGTTCACCGCGGCCCGTCCCCGCCCGCTGTTCGCGGACCTTCCCGAGGCCAGGTCCGCGGTCGGTCACACGGATGCCCTCGGGGCCGGCGCGTCCCCGCTGGGCCGGCGCCTGGCGGGGCTGCCTGCCGGCGATCAGGAGCGGGTGGTTGTCGAGCTGGTGCGGTCCGAGGTGGCCGGGGTGCTCGGTCACGGGTCAGCGTTGGATGTTCCGGCGGATCGGGCGTTCAGGGATCTGGGCTTCGACTCGTTGACGGCGGTGGAGCTGCGGAACCGGCTCGCGGCGGTGACCGGCCTGCGGCTGCCGGCGACCCTCGTCTTCGACTATCCGAACGCGCAGCGCCTCGCCGAACACCTGCTCGCCGAGGTTTCCGACGACCTGCTGGCGGGCGCTTCGGCACCGGCGGTTTCGGCGCTGGTGGCGACCACGGACGACCCGGTCGTGATCGTCGGTATGGGCATGCGACTGCCGGGTGGGGTGGATTCTCCCGAGGGGCTGTGGGAGTTGTTGTCCGATGGCCGCGACGCCATCGGCGGTTTCCCGACGGATCGTGGCTGGAATGTGGAGGAGCTCTACCACCCGGATCCGGATCACGCGGGGACGTCGTATGCCCGGGAGGGTGGGTTCCTCTACGAGGCCGCCGAGTTCGACGCGGGTCTGTTCGGGATTTCGCCGCGTGAGGCGCTGACGATGGATCCGCAGCAGCGGTTGCTGTTGGAGACGTCGTGGGAGGCGTTCGAACGGGCCGGTGTTGATCCGACGGGGTTGCGTGGGCGTCCGGTCGGGGTGTTCATCGGCGCCACCTACATGGGCTACGGGGCCAATGCGGCTGACGATGACGAAGGGCTGGAAGGCCGTCTGCTGACGGGTACGGCGTCGAGTGTGATCTCGGGGCGGTTGGCGTACACGTTCGGTCTGGAGGGGCCGGCGGTGACGGTGGACACGGCGTGTTCGTCGTCACTGGTGGCGCTGCACCTGGCGGTGCAGGCGATCCGCGCCGGTGAGGCGGAGATGGCGCTGGTCGGTGGTGTGACGGTGATGCCGAACCCGGATGTGTTCGTCGAGTTCTCCCGTCAGCGGGGTCTGTCGCCGGATGGGCGGTGCCGTTCGTTCGCCACGTCCGCGGACGGGACGGGCTGGTCGGAGGGTGTCGGGGTGCTGCTGGTGCAGCGTCTGTCGGACGCGCGCCGGGACGGCCGGCCGGTGCTGGCGGTGGTCCGTGGCAGTGCGGTGAACCAGGATGGTGCGAGCAACGGTCTGACGGCGCCGAACGGTCCGGCCCAGCAGCGGGTGATCCGCCAGGCCCTGGCCAGCGCCGGGCTGTCGACGTCCGACGTGGACGCTGTCGAGGCACACGGCACGGGCACGACGCTGGGTGACCCGATCGAGGCGCAGGCGCTGCTGGCGACCTACGGTCAGGGCCGCCCGGCGGACAGCCCGCTGTGGCTGGGGTCGATCAAGTCGAACATCGGTCACACGCAGGCCGCGGCCGGTGCGGCCGGGATCATGAAGATGATCCTCGCGATGCGCCATGGCACCCTGCCGGCGACGCTGCACGTGGACGAGCCGACGTC
>NZ_JBFLUG010000265.1:0-4729 GCF_041008525.1 Parafrankia sp. FMc2
GTGCTGGTCTTCTCGACCCAGTCCCTGCGCCGGTCGGCCTCCCGGGCCTTCACCCGGGCGACCTGGCCACGCAGCCGGGTGCGCCGGGCGCTGCCCCGCCTGGCCCTGGACAGCCGCCGGGCCAGCCTGCGGAGCCGTTCGGTCTCCTTCGGCCGCAGCCCCGGGCACCTCAGCAGCTCTCCCGTGGACAGCGCGGCGGACACCGCCACCCCACGATCCACCCCGACGATCCCTCCCGCGCCAGGCGGGGCGACGGGTACGGGAACGACGGCGAACGCGACGTGCCAGCGACCCGCCCGATCACAGGCGACCCGGTAGGACCTGAAACCCGGAACGGTCCGCGACACCCGGAACCTCACCCAGCCGACCTTCGGGACCCAGCACCGGGACCACCTCCGGTTCAGCTTCTCCACCCGGGCGTTCTTACCCACGACCTGGAAGCCCTCGGGCCGGCCCCGTTTCCGCCAGGCCGGGCGTCTGTGCGAACCGTGGAAAAAGTTCCGCATAGCCTGGTCGAAATCTCGCAACGCCTGCTGCTGCACCGTCTGCGATCCAGCCCGCAGCCAGTCGAACTCCGCCCGCGAGGCAGTCAACTGCCGGCAACGCTCCAGATGATTCGGCGCCTTTCCCCGGTAAGGCGTCCACCACGACTGCTGCTCAACAGCCAAATTCCAGACGAAACGGGCATGCCCGCAGTGCTCGGCGAGCCCGGCAACCTGTCCAGGCGCCGGATCGAGCCGGTAACGGGACATGTTCCGACTCTACCGAAAGGAATCCCGTATGCGTTCCCGCATGGAGCGCCGTTTCCTCCCCGGCCTGAAGTCCGAGGTATCCACGGCGAGATCCCGATGACGTCCGCCAGCCCGTTCAGCTCGATCTGCAGCGTGACACGCTGCGCCCACGGACAGAACCAGCCGGCGTACAGGTGGTAACGCCCCGGTTCCGCCCGATAGCCGCTGGCCCCGTCCTCGGTGATCCGCCCGTCGAGGCGGTACAGCGGGCGCGGGTCGTCCGGGTCCCGCCGGATCTCGTACGGACCGTGGGCAGCCACATCGGTCGGACTGGCGTAGGTGGGACCGGCGTCGGTGAGGCCCGTTCCACTGTTCTCGGCTCGGCTGCTGGCGTGCGTCGGCACAGGCGACCTCCTCGGCTTCTCCCCGCCCCGGCACATTCTCTACTTCTTAGGCCGAGAAGCTTGGGAAAGCGCCATGCCGGTGCCGGTGCCGGTGCCGTGCCGTTGCCATGCCGGGACTACGCGGACAGCTCCGCCCGCGTGGACTGCCAGCGGTCGCGGTAGGCGGTCGGGGCCTCTCCGGTCCAGGTGCGGAAGGCCCGGGCGAGCGCGCTCGCGCTGCCGAACCCCACCGCGGCGGCGATCTCACCGACCGGCTGGGTCGTGCTGCTCAGCAGGGACATCGCCCGCAGCAGGCGGGCGTGCTGCAGATGGTCGCGCCAGGTCTGGCCCAGCTCGGCGGCGAACCGGCGACGCAGCACCCGCTCGGAGATCCCGACAGCGCGGCAGACAGCACCGGCGGTGACGTCGTCCAGGTGCGCGGCGGTGTAGGCGACCACGTCCCGGATCACCGGGTCGTCCGAGACGGGCAGCGACAGGGGCAGCTCCTGCGCGAGCGCCTGGCGGAGGACCCCGGCCAGCGCCTCGAAGAAGGCGAGCGCCTCCGGGTCGTCGTGGAGCCGCTCGATGGGCCAGCGGACGGCGTAGCGCATCATCTCCCGCAGGACCGGCGGGACCGGGATGATCGCCGCCCGCGGGCAGGGCAGGCTGAACACGGCCGGGTCGAAGAAGACCGCCACGGTGTGGACGTCCCGCAGCAGCGGCGAGTGTTCCACCCCGGCCGGGAGCCAGGCCGCGTAGCGCGGCGGCAGCAGGTAGTGCGTCGACCGGGTCCGGATCTCGGCGCTGCCGCGGACCGCGTACTCGATCTCGTGCAGGTCGTGGCGATGCCAGTAGGAGATCGGCTCGGTCGCGTGGTGCTCCACGGTGCCTGCGGACACGGTCAGGCGACGGCGCATCGGCAGCAGCGGGGCCAGGGGCACGACCGCATCGGGCACGATGCACATCGTAGGCGCCCGAGCCGGGAGAAGCCCGGCACGGCGGCGTCGCGCGACGGGTGAACCGCCGCGCGACGCCGCCCGTGACGGGCGAGAGTCAGAACCGCGGATCAGGATCTGACGTACGGCCCCGTCCACAGCTCCTTGTACCGCTGGGCCGCGGCCTCGTGGTAGTCGAAGCCGCACTCCTTGTCATGCAGGGTGAACGTGCAGCTGTAACCGGTCGAGCCGTCGAAGTAGGACTCGTAGGCGAGCCCGGTCCTCGACGCGGCGGCCCGTTCGAACACGGTGCGCATCTGGGTGACGAAGGCCGGGTCGGTGGAGCCCCAGGCCTGGTCGTTCACGCCCCACTCGGGCACCGCGAACGGAACTCCCTGCTCGGCGACCCAGTCGGCCCAGGCACCGATACCGACCGGCTCGCCGTGCGGACCGGGCGGTGCACGCCCGTCAGCGGCACCGCCGGACGATCCAGGTCGGGCGCCGGGGATGGCGTCCACCAGGCCGCGGGTGTGGACGCCCATCGCGGAGCGCCTGCGCAACGCCGCCTCACCGAGGCGTCCTCACCGAGCTGTTCTCACCGAGCTGTCCCCGCAGGGACACCTGTCACCAGGAGGAACTGCTGGACGAGCTGCCGGAGCTGCTGCTCGACGAGCTGTCGAAACTGTCCGAGCCGCCGGCCCAGGAAGCCGGCCCCGGCCAGCCGTGGTCGTGGCCGTGATGGCCGGCGGAACCGCCGTGACCAGCATGGTCGTGGTGACCGCCGTGATCGCGGTGGTCGTGGCGGTCGTGGCGGTCGTGGCGGCAGCCGCCGCGGAGGTCGCCATCGTCCGCGCCCCCGGGTTCGCCGGCGCCGACCGGAGCATCCCGGAGGCCGGCCGCGAAGGGAAAGGGGAACGGGAACGTGCCGCCCGCTCCGCCACGCCGCCCGCCGGAGATGCCGCCGTGCCCGAGCAGCGGCGAGAGCTCGCCGCCGAACATCTCGGCCATCCGCCAGCGGATCACCCGCGGTAGCAGCGTGAGGAGCACGACCATCAGTACGATCATCACGCCGGCGATCATGGGCCCGAGCAGATACATCCGGTCGGCCGGCAGCAGGAAGGCGACCGTGAGGACGCCCCCGATCAGCAGCACCGGGACAGCGGCCAGGCCGGCGAGCACACGCGACATGTCAGCGTTGTAGCGCGAGCGACCAGCCCACCGGGAGGAAAGGACGCCGAACCGACAGGGTCCCGCGCGTCCTGGTGGCCTGTCGGACGACGGTCCGGCGTTTCCCGGTGTGTTCCGCTGGTCGACCCGGCCCGACGTGCGCGGACGGCGTGAGATTCTGCTATCGCAAGGTTCTCCCCGCATCACCCGGATCCGGAAGGAGGAACGTCCGTGCTGCTGAACGGCGTGAACCACGTGGCGATCCTGACGAACGACGCTGAGCGGCTGCACGGGTTCTACCGCGACGTCTTCGAGGCCACGGTGGACCACGAGGAGAGGATGCCCGGTGGAACCCTGTCGCTTCTCTCCATCGGTCCGCTCACCGAACTCAACATCTTCGAGATCAGCGACAACACCGAGGCGCAGCGGCAGACACCGATGTTCGGCCGCGGCCGCATCGACCACCTCGGTCTGCAGGCCGCCTCGACGGACGCGTTCGACCTGATCCGGGAACGGCTGATGGCCCGCGGTGCCACCGACGGCTTCGTCACCGACTTCGGCCCCGTCCTGAGCCTGTTCTTCCGCGACCCGGACGGGCTGGAGGCGGAGGTCTGCGTGCCGAACCCGGGCGCGAAGCCCGGCGTCTACAACCCACCTGGCACACCCGCGCCCGGCTATCAGGCCCGATCCGATCATCCGTAGCCACCGGCGGGCCGCACCGGGGAGGCGAGGTCCGGAACTCGTTCGATGAAGGCGGCTGTCACGGCGGCTGTGCCGTAGTCCTGCCCGGCCACGATCAAGCCGTTCGAGGAGGCGCGTGTGTGCGACGACGATCCGTCCGGTGGCCTGGGGGGTGCACGCGCCAGCCTGCCCCGGCCCGCCTCCGGCGCGGCCGTGGACCCGGTCGCGCTGGTCCCCGTCGACGAGGTCGTCGTCACCGCGCTGATGGACAACACCTACGACGGGCTGCTGCCCGGCGACGAACGGGTGATCCGCCCGCCGCGCGGGGTGGGCCTGGTCGAGGCGCCGCAGTTCGAGGCCGGGATCACGACGGCGGGGCTGCGGGCCGAGCACGGGTTCTCGGCGCTGGTCCGCGTCCGGCGCGGTGACACGGTCACCATGCTGCTGTTCGACATCGGCGTCTCGCCGGACGGCATGTTGACGTCCTCTCCCGCCTGAAGGCGGGAGATTCCGATGACACGAAAGCTGGTTCGTGTCATCGAGGTTCGCGGTTCACAGGAGCCCCACCGGGCTGCCTCCCCGCGCGTTCACCGGCGTCCCTCGGCGATGTTACGCGCAGCATTCACATCGGCGTTGCTCTGATACCCGCAGGCGACACAACAGAACCGCGCTTGACTCTCACGCGACCCGGCGACGACATACCCGCAGGCGAAACAACGCTGACTGGTAAACGCGGCCGGGACCCGCTCGACCCGGCCAGGCGCCTTCTGTTCCACACGTCTGACGAGCAGACCCCACCCCTGAGCCAGGATGCCCCGATTCAGGCCGGCTT
>NZ_JBFLUG010000266.1:0-4714 GCF_041008525.1 Parafrankia sp. FMc2
TCGCGCGCCGCCGCGTCAACGTCCTCTGAGCACTGCTCCGCGACAACCGTGCCTATCAACCCACGTCACCGCCCCTCACCACAGTCGCCGCACAGCATGATCCACTTGACAACTTCATTGAGAATCGAGCACCTCAGACCATCGTCGGGACATCGGATGTGCACTGGTCGTGGGAGCAGGCATCCGCGAGATGCCGTTCGACCAGACTCCCCACCTGCTCGTATCATCTGGATCGCGCCACACAACCTTTGCACCGCACAACCATTGCGTGAGACAACCATTGCGCGCCACAATACTACTGGTCGATCGGCTGGGCCCATGACCACGCACGAACAGAACTCTCCGGACATCAGTTCGCCGGACCTCAGTCAGTCGTTGACGGCACAGGTCATCGACGCGCTACCGGACTGGATCACCCACCTCATCCAGCTCAACAGCCTGATCGCCACCCGGATGGGGGTGGTCGTGACGGACTTCCACTGCCTCCACGCGTTGCAGCAGGACGGTCCGACCACGGCAGGCGCACTGGCCGAGCGGGTGGGTCTGACGCCCGGCTCCGCGTCCCGCATGATCGACCGGCTCGAGGCTGCCGGCTGCGTGCGCCGGGTTCCGGACCCGGGGAGTCGGCGCCGGATCATCATCGAGCCGACTGACGAGGGACTCGACCGGATCAACGCCTACTACGCCGGGTTGACCGCCCGGACCCGCGAGGACCTGGCCGCCTTCAGCGACGACGAACTGCACACCCTCCTGCGGTTCGTCGAGGTGTTCCGCCTCAGTGCGATCGCCGAGGTCCGCCATCTGCGCTCCATGCCCTGACTCCGCATGTCCTGGTTCCGAGCGCCCTGACTCCGAGCGCCCTGGTTCTGAGCCCTTCGCAGGGCTCGCCAGGCCCGGGCGGCCGAACCGCTCGCCGGGCCGGCGACACGGCCGCTCAGGTCGCCTGGAGCAGGTGCACGATCGAGAGGGCGACGGCAAGGCCGCCGAGCAGGAGGCGCAGCGCGGTGTCGGGGACGCGGTGTTGCAGGTGGGCGCCGAGGGAGGCGCCTGCGAGCCCACCCAGGCCGCCGGCCAGCCCCACCGCCCAGTGCGGCGCGATGCTGCCGGGGGCGGTCATGGCGAGCAGGGCGTAGGTGACCGCACCGACCACCGAGGTGGTGAACGTGGCCGTGAGGGCGGCGGGTGCGACGGTGGCGACCGGCAGGCCCCGGCCGACCAGGATCGGGCTCAGGAGCGAACCGCCACCGATGCCATAGACGCCGCCGACAAGCCCGACGGCCAGGGCCAGCGCGGTGATGGTGCGTGGTGCGGGCCCGGGCGCTGCCCCCTTCCGTCCCGCCGTCCCGGTGGTCCCCTTCCCGCTTCCACCCGCGTTCTCGCCTGGACTCCCGCACGTGGTGCCGCACCGGCCGTCACTCCCGCGCACGGCCATGGCGGCCTGCCGGCGAGCGCGCGCGGTGGACAGGAGGAGCCAGAGACCGAGCGGGAGCAGGAAGAGCCCGAGCAGGAGGCGAAACAGGCGGGCGCCGGGCACGACATGGACACGCAGGACGGCCCCGAGCACCACCCCGGGCAGGGTCCCGGCGACAAGCCTGCGGGCGAGCGGCCCGGCGCCCTGCCCACGCGCCCGGTAGCGCAGCAGCGCGCCAGGGGTGGCGACCACGTTGAACAGCAGGTTGGTCGGGGTGACCGCGGGATTCGGGGTGTGCAGCACGTCGAGCTGAACCGGCAGCATGAACACCGCGCCGGACACCCCGACCGGAGCGGTGACCGCCGCGATGAGGAAGCCTGCGACGAAGGCGAGCAGAACGATCATCACGTCAGTGCACGCACGCGCACGGGAGGGGCGTCAGCCGACGGCACGGCGCGCAGGTGAGCGGCGCCGAACGCCCGACGGACGAACGCCCGACGGAATGGCGCGGGAATCTCCGCACATCCGGATCCGGAAGCCCGCTTCTTCCGCTTTTACCAGACACCTTCCTGACACGGTCAAGGTACCCGCACGGAAAGCGCCCGATCGGCTGGTAAAAATACTCCCCCGGGCTCGGCGACATCAGCCGAAAATAGCGGGAAATGTTTCCCCACCGCCAGCCGGGCGGCCCTACTCCCGGGCCGCGAGCGCCTCTCCGGCCGCGGCCGCGACGGCGGGGGTGAGCCGGGGCAGGTCCAGTGGGGGCAGCAGCATCCCGGGCGGGGTCTGCGTGGTCAGCGCACGCACGGCGGCGAGCCGTGCCGCCGGGGTGATCGGCCGGCGCATCGTCACCGCCGCCTGCAGCAGGCCGGGCAGGGCGTGCAGCGGGCGGGGGCCGAGGCTCGCCGAGTCCAGCGGGGGCGGGCGCTCCGGGCGGGTCCGCAGCACGGCGACGCCGTCCGGCGGCCGGGCAAGGCCGATCAGGTCCACGATCAGGTCGAGGTCCGCGGCGAGCCCGTGCAGCGGCTGCACCCCGTACAGCACCGGGTCGTAGAGCGTCACCTGCCGGACGCCGGCGCCGACCACCAGCCCGGCGAGGTCGCCGCCCCGACCGGGGTCGATGATGGCGACCCGGGCGCGGGCCGGCTCGATGCCGTGCGCCCGCAGGTGGTTGAGGATCGCCGCGGTCGCCGCGACCGCCAGGCCGTCGTTGATCGAGTCCAGCAGCAGGGGCGACGTCGGCCGTGGCGCGGCGAGCATCGCCGCGCGCACCGCGTCGATCCGCCGGACGTGCGTGTGTACCAGCACCATCGCGGCGAAGCCGGGGGCGAGCATGCCGACGAGCCGGGCGAGGTCGGCCGGCTCGTGCGCGTCGACCGGCATCGGGATGACATCGAGGCCCGTTGCCCGGTGCAGGTGTGCGGCCTGCGACTCGACCGCGGGCAGGGCCGCCTCGGCCGCGAGCGGCTCGAAGTCGAGGACGGCGCTCGCGTCCGTCAGCAGGGCGATCCGGCGGGGTCGTCCCGTCACCCGGTCGGTGTGGTTCGGGTGGACGGAGAGGTACCGGATGACCCGGCGGTCCGCCTCGGCGTCGAAGAGAGCCAGGTCGTGGCCGGTGGTGACCGACGCGCACAGCGACTGGGTGAGCTTGCCGGACGACGCGACCGTGAAGACGGGATCCTCGGTCTGCAGCAGGTCGGCGCCAAGCCGTGCCCGCAGGGCGCTGGTCAACCAGGCCAGTGTCGAGCCGCTGTCGGCGTCGAGGGTGATGCGGCGCTGGTCGCGGGCGTCGGCCTCGTCGGCCTCGTCGGCGTAGCAGACCACGACCCCGGGGGCGGAGGCGATCACGGCGTCGATGTCGGCCCGCACGCGGCCGGGCACCCGGACCGTCACGCTGAAGGCGGCGCTCGTCCCGCGCACACCGGCGGCCTCAGAGGGCACGGCTGCTACCCCGCGGCGGGCCGGCACAGCGACGGTACGAACGACTCACGGGCCCGACCACCTCGCGCTCACCGGGAATCCGCCCACCCGGCCAACCCCACAGGTCACCATCTTGCCACCTGAGAAATTACCAAGCCGGCAGCCCGGCCGTACCCCGAACCCGTGCTATGGACGATCCCGCAGGCCCGCCGCCGAACCCGCCGGCCCCTGGTCGCTCGGCGCTGGTCCGTCCGATGCTGATCCGTCCGATGCCTGTTCGCCCGATGCCTCGGCGTGCCTCGAGATCAGCCGTGCCCGGACCTCGTCCGGGGTGTAGGCCCGGCGGGTGCGCTCGGATCGCGCCAGCGCCGCCCCACCCGCGGCGACGCCGACGACGCTCGCCAGCCCCAGCACCTTCCACCAGCGTCCCCGGCCCGGTCCGGGCAGTGCCGGCCTCCAGCTCGTCATCTCTGCCTCCGGGGGAGACGCCGGCCTTCAGGCCGGAGAGGAATCCGGTTTCCCGCGGAGCGGGTCAGGGGTAGGCGATCCGCCGTCAGGCGGACCGCCGTTCGTCGAGGCCAAGGCGCGCTTGACCAGCCACAGGATCTCGGTTTGTCTCGATCGTTCATCGCGGGTCGCAGCCCCACGTGATGTGGGTGGTCTGGTCGTCCGGCTACGGAAGGTTCACCCGTGTCGGCCTGGTGGCGATCTAGGCTGGTCGGGTGTCCCGTTTCCGGTTGTCTCCCGACGCGGCGCAGGCCGAGGCCCTGCTTGCCCAGTGTGGGTATGCCCGGTTCGTGTGGAACCTGGGGCAGGAGCAGCGGGCCGCGTACCGGGCCGGGCGTGGGCCTGCACCCGGCTACCACGAGCAGGCACGGCAGTTGACCGAGGCCCGGCGCACGTTCGGCTGGCTGGCGGCCGGGTCGCAGACCGTGCAGCAGCAGGCTTTGCGTGATCTGGATCAGGCGTGGCGGAACTTCTTCGCCGGCACCCACCGGCGGCCCGGGTTCCGCCGCCAGGGGGTGCATGAGGGGTTCCGGATCGTGGGCCAGGCCGCCGGGCGGGTCCGCGTCGAGAGCCGGAGATGGTCGTCGGTGCTGGTCCCGAAGGTGGGCTGGGTCAGGTTCCGTCGCAGCCGCCCGGTTCCGGCGGCGAAGTCGTACCGGGTCACCCAGGATCGGACGGACCGCTGGCATATCTCGTTCGCCGTGGTACCCGAACCGATCGAGGCCCCGGGCACGGGTGCGGTGGTGGGGGTGGGGGTGGATCGGGGTGTTGCCGTCTCGGTCACGCTGTCAACCGGCGAGTTGCGGGTCTGCCCCGGTCTGCGGTCGAAAGAAGCCGGGCGGGTGGGGCGGCTGCAGCGGCGACAGGCGAAGGCGA
>NZ_JBFLUG010000267.1:0-4707 GCF_041008525.1 Parafrankia sp. FMc2
GTCGGTCCGCCCGCGGTCCGCCTCGGGAGGGGCTCACCCCGCCATCCTCCTGCTCCGAGGAGGCCATGTCTGCCATGGTCAACGTCACCGGTCTTGAAGATCCCATCTCGCCCTGCGCTACAGAGGTTTCAGTGATCCTCGTGTCTCACGGGACTCTGACAGACAGGGAGGTGGCGGCCGGTCGGGTCTTGGCCGGAGACATGCAGATAGCGGGCAGCGGCAAGCAGCAGCGCGCGGAATTGGTCCGGCTCAGGGATAGGGTCCGTCGGGTCACTGTCCTGGTGGTTGGCAAGGATTTGGATGTGGGGCGTGAGGGTGGCGTAGGCCGACCAAGAGGTCGGGTCGTTGGGGTCGCCGGGGTTGGCGGTGGCGATGAGGCGTTGCGCTGCCCGGTGGGTACGGGCCTGCTCGTCGGCGGGCAACCGGGCGCGCAGCAGGGCTTGAATGAGGCGGTGAACCTGTACGGCGGTACCGGCATGTCGGGCCAACCCAAGGCTTTTGATCTGCCGGACAACGGTGGCCGTGGTGGCGGTGTCGCCGACCCGGACGCCGAAGCGGCCCGCTGCAGACGTGGCCGCAGGGGCGAGAGGGAGAGGTTCGGGGGCACAGAAGGCGAGCTGGTCGAGAAAGGCTGCGGCGATCGGACTGGCAGCGTGTAGGCGGGTGCAGCTGGCGGCCACGACCGCGACCAAACCGGCGTGGCGGTCGAGTGTGGGGTCGGCCAGCCCAGCCTGCTCCGGGCGGGTGGCGAGCAAATCCAGGTAATCGGCGACGTCCAGGCCGGTATCGGTGAGGAAACAACCCGCCTGTTCCACGGCTAACGGCAGGTCCCCGAGCGCCGCCGCCACTCGGTCGGCCTGCAAGTCAGATAGGGCCGGGCAGCGGCGCCGCAAGAGGGCGACCGATTCCTCGCGGTCGAACTCGCCGACCTCAACCAGCGCGGCGAGATGGCCCAGCGTCGGGTTGCGGCTGGTGAGCAGCAGCCGGCCGCTCTCGGGCGGACGCAGGTCTGCGAGACCAGCTGGA
The DNA here is from genome assembly GCF_041008525.1 of Parafrankia sp. FMc2. Classification (NCBI taxonomy): domain Bacteria; kingdom Bacillati; phylum Actinomycetota; class Actinomycetes; order Frankiales; family Frankiaceae; genus Parafrankia; species Parafrankia sp. FMc2. Next base: position 1,027 of record NZ_JBFLUG010000267.1, read on the forward strand.
TCATCGACATTGTCATAGATCAGTAGCCAGTCGGTCCGTGCGCCTAACGCAGCCCACAGCAGACGCAGCACGGTGGACGGTAGTCCGTCGGTGGGTAGGGAAAGGGCGGCGGCGAGGTCGACCAACCCGGCGGTGGCCACTGTCAGGTTGTCAGCGTTGACCCACCAGACCGCCTGGTAATCGCTGGTGTGGCGGTGGGCGTACTCGACAGCGAGCTGGGTTTTGCCCACCCCGCCCATTCCCTGCATCGGCACTACCGCGACTGGACCGCTCTGCCCACGCTCGTCAGCAGCCCGGCGCAGGCGGTGCTCAAGGGTGGCGAGGAAACCTTCTCGGCCGGTGAAGAACGGGTTGCGGGCCGGGACGTTCCACACTGGCGGCAGCTGGCGGGGGAACTCCACCTCTCCTGCCACAGTGCGTGCCGAAACGCCGGGGAACTCCGCCAGCTTTGTGTGCTGTCCGGGTGCCGGGAGTACCCCCTTGAGTAGCCGGCGGACGGCGTCTGCTTCGTCGACGCCGGCGAGCTCAATCCGTATCAGCGGCGCGTACAGTTCGGGGACGTTGCACTCGTCGATGCGAACAGGCACAATGCGCCCTGGGCGGTCGGTGACCGCCGACGCGAACGTGCTGGTGTGTTCGGCTTGAGCGTAGGCGTGGCTGAAATAAGCGGCGCTGTAGACGGCTAGGACTCGGTCGGCGCGTTCCAGCGCGGCTTGCATGGCTGCGACGAAGTGGGTGCCGGCCGCCCAGTGCCAGACGTCGAGTTCGACCGTGTATCCGGCATCGATCAGCTGCTGGCCGATCCACTCCGCCCACTGCTGATCGGCACCGGCGTGCGAGATGAAGAAGTCGATCCGGTCCGCCGCGCCCCCTGAGTCCACGGTCTCGTCCGTTCAGCCGGTGGCAGCTGCCGGTAGCCGCTGGCGTTGTTCGCCAACGCTCTGTGAGTACCAGCGGAGGGCCATCGAGGTCTCCTCCTGGTGAGCGAGAGCGTAGCGAGTCTCTTCTCTCATCATGGACGAAGGTGTCAACGGATGTGACACCAATCCCGGTTCCCTGTTCGGTTCCTACCGAACCCCGTGGTTCATCGAGCTGCATCGAGACGGTGGCTCATGGCAAGGTTCGCTGTTCGGTCGCGGCCTGCCTCCCCTCGACCCCGCCGAACTACGCCGCAACGTCGTCGTCAGCTGCCCGACTTGCGCCGCCGACGTCGACCAGGACGGCAACGCCGCGGCGAACCTCGTGCACTCGTGGTCGCCTCATGACGCCCAGTTCACCAGCCCAGCATCCGATCTGGGAAGATCGAACGCCCTCCGGAAAGGCGTCTGGCTCGTGAGACCACCGAGAACACTCTTCAAGCGCAACGACCGCTTCGGCGAGTACTTGCTCGTCGACTATCTCGGGGGCGGAGGCAGCGGCGAGGTCTGGCTCGCCGCGAACAGCAGACAAGAGCACTGGGCGGTCAAGCTCTTCAAGGCGAGGCCGAACAAGCGCAATGTGCTCTACCGGAGGTTCGTCAACGAGGTCGAGCGTGTACGGGAGTTGACCGACGTTAAAGGCATCGTTCCAGTGGTCGACGCCCATCTTCCCGATCACCCGAGGGATGGCAGGGCCTACCTGGTCATGCCGCAGGCAGCGGGATTGAAGCAGCACCTCGCCGGGGCACCCATCACCGACCTTGTCGGCGTGTTCGTCGCTCTATCCGGGACGCTCGCGACGCTCGCGGCACGGAGTATCTCGCATCGCGACCTCAAGCCCGAGAACCTTTACTGGTACGACGACGGGCCAGCGCTGGGTGACTTTGGGCTTGTCAGCGCGCCTGGTCAGGAAGCGCTGACGGACAACGATCGCAAGCTCGGCCCGCATTGGTACATCGCCCCCGAGATGCTCGACCATCCCGCGGATTCCGATGGCCGGTCCGCCGACGTCTACTCCCTCGCCAAGACCCTCTGGGTGCTCGCAACCGGCCTGACCTATCCCGTCCCAGGGATGCATCTGTCGGGGGTCCGGGGGCACCGCATCACCGACTACGTCGAGGTACGCCGCGGCGATCTCCTCGATCGTCTGGTCGAGCACTGCACGGCCCACCACCCTCACGAAAGGCCCACGATGGAAGAGGTGCACCAGAATCTGAAGTCGTGGCTCGACTCGGAACCTCCACGGAGCGGGCCGCGGCCGAGCCTCGCGGAGCAAGCGCGGGAACTGCGTACGCTCACGGAGCCAGTCGTGGACGCGCGGGCGGAGCACGCACGGCTCGGTGAGGTTCTCCTTGCGGCGGCGGCGGCGTGGGCGTCCTCCGCCGCGGGGCTGGCAACCTGGCTTCACGGCGATGGACTCACAGAGGCGAACCGGTTCACAATCGGCCGCGATCACGTTGCAGCGGCAGCGCTTGGTGTGAACATGCCTCGAAGAAAGTGGCTCGCTACCGCGATCCTCACGACGAAACAAAGTGGGCCCCGCAGTGTCACGCTCAATATCCTGTTCGCAGTGTCTGAACAGACAGGGGACCCGCGGTCGAGGGTCGTCGCTGGAATCTACATCTCGGCGTCGCCCATGAGTCCGCCGCTCCAGGTTGTGTGGCGAGGTGAAGAGAAGAGCTTCGTGCCGTCAGCGGACGCCGAAGCGGTCATGTCGAACATGACCGCGGAGCTGGAGGCCCAGATCCCCCACGCCGTCAACCGTTTCATCGAGCTCGCGAGGACGACCCCCGATTAGGTCTGCAGGATCTCGGGCCGGCCTGACATCGGCCGTCACGTTGAGTCCCGTGAGGGGCTGCCGATGACCGGGATGTCGAGGTCGGCGATCCGGCCGGGTGATCTTGGCCGCGTTCGATCGAGGCTGCTGAGCTTGGTCTTCGCAGCGTTCAGGCTGACTTGGAGGCCTTGGACCTCGCCGAGCCATCCGTTCGTGCGGGCTTCGCTGACGCGGTCTTGGAGGTTGCGGACGATCGAGATCAGGCGGGGCCGGGCGCCGGGGTCGAGGCGCAGGCTGGGGCAGCGGATGCAGGCGTGCTCGTGTTTGCAGGGGGTGCCGTAAGGACGACCGCAGGTGCCGAGCTCGAGCTTGCGGAGCTCGAAGTGCCGCTGGAAGTCCTGCCATTCCTCGTCGGTCGGTTCGCGGTATTCGGCTTGGGGTCTGACGGCGCGGCGCTGGTCGAGGAACGCCCGGTAGGCACGGACGAGGTCGTCCTGAAACACCGCCTCTGGCGGAGTCGGATATCGCAACTGTCTGGATGGGTGGCCGGCTCAGGTCACGACTCTGGCTGTCGGGTGTCCCGGCTGTCCTGCCTGGAGCTGTTTGACGAGGAACCGTGCCGGGTCGGCGACGTCGTGGCGGTGGCCTTCGTCGTCGAGGTAGTAGTAGCGGTCGAGGTAGCGGCAGCCGGTTTGGCACTGTTGCATCCGGCGACTCCAGGCGATCTTGACCGCAGATCTTCCCGTAGTTGAGCCTTCGTGGGGCTCGGTCGGCAGATCGATGGTGCTCCAGCGACCGGATCTGGCGTCCTCCAACAGGAGGATTTTCGGTCAAGATCTCCCGGCCTCGCCGGATGCAACAGACATCCCATGTTTTTGGATGTCAAGCGGCAGCGTCGAGTGTGACTTTCTGTGGCCATGCAGCTGCTTCGTTGTAGAGGGTGCGGGTCTTCAGGCAGCCGTGGAGGATGCCAACGAGGCGATTGGC
>NZ_JBFLUG010000268.1:0-4683 GCF_041008525.1 Parafrankia sp. FMc2
GGGCGCCCCTCCGCGCACCAGAGAACAATCCGCGCGCGGGTCGCCACATTCGCCGGAACACCCGGATCATTGATCGGCGCCTCGAGTTCCGCCCTCTTCTCCGCCTCCAGCTCCATCCCATCATTCTTTACTTTAAAGCAAACGGAATCACGGGACACTAGCGCGGCACCAGGAATGTCGACGCACACGGTGCACCGGGACATCCGGATCCGTGACGGCCACAACACCGTGCGCTCTCCCCCGCGCGACAACGAATAGAGCTCGTTCTGCGAACCCCCGGGCAGTCGTTCGACGACCGGACGCTCGCCGGCGCCCGCGACGCCCTCGGTGTCGAGCCAGTGGGCCAGTGGGTCTACATCCAGCCGCGCGCTCACCGCGCCACCCCGTCTCGGGAGCCGAGCTTGCGGTTCACCCGGACCTCCTCGATGGTGGCTCTGGACTGGAATGCTTACCGTTTGCGGGGCGCTCGGAACAGCGCTTCCTGGGCAAGGGTGGCAACGCGGGTGCCGTCCTGTTGCCGAACCGTGCCGGTGTAGAAGCCGCGCCCACCGGCCACGGTATGCGGTACGAGGTCGACCAGCACCCACTCATCGAGCCTGGCGGGCCGATGGAACCAGACGGCATGGTCGAGGCTGCTACTCGCCCAATGCCCGTCCGGCAGGTCGGCCAGGCCGCTGGACATATCGGATACGTAAGTGAGCACGCAGGCATGCAGCAGCGGCGAGTCCGCCAAGCCGGCAAGGGTGCGCGCCCAGAACCGGCTGGGCCACTCGGCCTCGGGGTTGACCTGTGGCGGCACCCTGCCGCGGATCGACAGCAGCTGGTCGAACTCCTGCTCGGGCAGCCCCTCCGGCCCCGGCACGTCCAGCGTGGGCTCGAGGTTGTGGTCCACGCCGGCCTCGGTCACTGTGAACGACACGGACATCGTGAAGATGATCTCGCCGTCCTGGATGGCGGTGACCCGGCGCGCCGAGTACGACCGGCCGTCACGGTCGGGCTCGACGCGGAACAACGTGTTCGTCGCGCTCGCACCGCCCCGCAGGTAGTAGGAGTGCAGCGAGTGCGGTACGCGGTCCGCCGGGACCGTTCGTCCCGCAGCCATGAGCGCTTGCGCCGCCACCTGCCCACCGTAGAGGCGGTAGGGGGTGTCGAACGCGGTCACCGACCGGTACATGTCCGTCTCGATCTGTTCGAGTTCGAGCAGATCGAGCAGACCGACCGGATCGGCGACCGCATCGGCCATCGGCTCCGCCGTCATCAGGCGGGGACCGGCGCGAGGTCGCCGGCGGGGTTGCGCACCGGGATGCCGAGGAAGCGGCGGGCGCCCGAAATCCTTCCCAGGATCATGTGCGTATCAGCGTCCAAAATCGGCGCATCGGTGAACTGGGTCATGCTCCCCCATTCCATGGCGGTTCCTTATGGCACTCCGAACGTTAAGTCGCTTTGACGAAAGCGTCAAGTTGTATTGACCCTGAACCTCGAAGCCTTGTCAACCACCAGGAGATATCGTCTGACACTATCGTCAACTCGAGGCAGCTGAGGCGAAGTAGTAGCGGCTGACCAGGTCGGCCACGCAGGCCGGCTTGTCGCAGCCTTCGACCTCGATGGCAATCCGCGTCACAAGCTGAACGGCGTCGTCGCCGACGCGCTCCAGCCCGGTCATCGTGGCGCGAGCCCGGATCCGGCTACCCACGCGCACGGGCGCCGGGAAGCGAACCTTGTTCAGCCCGTAGTTCACCCCCATCCGCACGCCCTCGATCCTGCGCAGCTGGTTCACGAAGTACGGCAGCAACGACAGGGTCAGGAATCCGTGCGCCACGGTCGCACCGAAGGGCCCGTCGGCCGCACGTTCGGTGTCGACGTGGATCCACTGGTGATCCTCGGTGTCGTCGGCGAAACCGTCGACCCGGCTCTGCTCCACCGTGAGCCAGTCGGTGGGGCCCAGCTCCCGACCGACAGCGTCCTCGAAATCCTGGATGCCGCCAAAGATTTCGACGTCGGCATCGGCCGGGGCCGGGGTGGTCAGGTCCGTCATGCGCTACTCGCTTTCCAACGGCGGAACATAAAGTATTATTAGTTAACTATATCAGCGCGCGTCCGACTGGAATACTGCGATGTGCGCAACGTAACTGGCGGTGGTTTGTTGTGATCGACAGTTCGTGATCTATGGGGGTAGGTAGAGGCAGAGCCGGTGTCCGGCGGCGAGCGCGGCGGCCAGTTCGCGGATTGGGTGGGGCATCGGGGTGGTGGTCCAGGCCTGCCAGAGGCGCAGCAGGAGGCAGGGCGGGGTCAGGCAGGCGCGGACCCGTCGGAGGCTGACTGGCCAGGACGGCGGCGTGCCGCTGCGGACCGGTTGCGGGCTGTCGCCGGGTGGGCGGGGTGTGGGTGGCTCGGCGGGGGTGTCGTGCCAGCACAGGCTGAACGCGCAGTTCACCAGGGTCCAGTGGCGGGCGATCGCGGTGGCGGAGCGGACCTGGAAGTCGGCCCAGCCCAGTTCGTGTTTGACCTGCTTGTAGTCCTGTTCCACCCAGCCGCGCAGCCCGTAGAGGCGGACGATCTCGTCATAGCCGGCGGGTGGGAACGCCGGTGCCGCCGCAGCGGTGGGCAGGTCCGGGCGGGGAAGGGTGGTGGCCAGGTACCAGGTGCTGGTCGCCGGCAGGGTCGCTGGGTCGGAGGTGGCCACGACCAGCCGGGACCGGTCCGCCGATCCGGTACGGGCCGGCCCGGCAGTCGGTGGCCCACCAGGTCTCGGTGTGTCCGTCGCGGTAGGAGCGGGTCACCGGTGTCCACTGGCCGGGCCGGTCGGGGCCGTCCCAGACCCGTTCGCGGGCGGCCTGGGCTGGGGTACGCACGCCGGTGTCCTCGTCGGGGCGGGACAGTTCCTGGTTTGGTTTGAGGGCCAGCACGAACGGCACACCGGCCTCGCGCAGCTCGGCGACCAGGCCGGGGCTCTCGGACGGACCGTAAAAGCAGTCGGCGACCACCGCGCGGAATCCGATGCCGGCGGTGCGGGCGTCGGTGACCAGACCGGTGGCGATCTGCCCCTTGGTCCGAAACGACGGGTCACCGCGGCCACCGGGCAGGCACGGCGCCGGGATGTAGAGCCGGGTGTGCAGCGGGTGGTACACCCGCTCGTCCGCCCAGGCCGTGGACACCGCGACGATGCCGTTGTCGATCCCGTTACGGGAACCGATGTACTGGCGGGACACCCCCGCGGTGGCGTGTCCGCTCTTGCGGTCCCCGGAGTCGTCGAGGATCAGTACCCCGCCAGGATGAGGCCGGGTGGCCGGCGCTGCCATGAGCAGCTCGATGCGCCGGCTGTTGATTCTTTCGTGGTTCCACGGGGACTCCGACAGGAACCACTGCAACCGCTGGACCTCCCGATGCTGCGCGCCGGCCACCGGCTCCGCCCCGGCCAGACAGGTCAGCGTCTTGTTGCGGTCCCGCGGCAGCAGCAGACCGACCAGGTAGTCCCGGAACGCCCGATGCTGCGCCCGGGAGGCGAACAGGTCATCGAACCGGGACGCGTACGCCTCCACCGGCACCGGAGCCGGCGGGCACGGCAGCCGCTCTGTCATCGCGATCACCTCCGCGACCGAACCACTCCTTCCTTACCCGGCGCGGCTAGACAATTCCTCGGCCACCCATACATGATCAAACGATCACAACAAACCACCGGTAGGCACCCGGATACTTTCTGCCGTAGTTTGATCATGCGGATATCGCGGTCAGGTAGCCCCGGCGCATTGCTGCGCCGGGGCCCCTTCAGAACCGTGCGTGCCACTCGTCGCGGCACACGGCTCAAGCAAGCCTCGGGGGCGTCTTGGGCTCTGGCGTGGTTGCGTTGTCCGGCGTTGGTTCTGGTACCATTTTTGTAACTGGTCAGGTGCCGATTTGATCGTGAGTTAGCTGGTGGCGGGCATCCAGGGGCGGCCCTCGGCGAGTTGGACGAGGGCGGGGAACAGCGGAATCCCGTGTTTGGTGGCGGTGGACAGGTACAGATCTTGAATGGTCGGGGTCTGGCTACGGCGGTTCCGGGTCGATGATCAGCTCGGTCTGGCCGAGGAAGCCGGCGATCAGGTCGGGCCGGTACTGAACGCGTTTGAGCAGGGTCTTGATCGTGGTGGTGAGCTGGTCGACGGTGACGCGGATGTGGTTGCCGAGGTCGCGTTTGACGTGGGCCCACACGCCTTCGACGGGGCCCGAGGTCCGGGGCGTAGGCCGGCAGGGGTATCACGGTCAGCCAGCGGGCGTGGCGGGTGAGGAACACGCGCATCGCGGCGCTGCGGTGGGTGTTGAGGTTGTCCCAGCACAGGATGAGCGGGGCGTTCAGCTGGTGGTGCGCGGCGGCGATCAAGGTGGCGTAGTCGTCCTCGGAGAAGCTGCGACGCTCACCCTTACGGCCGTGGTGGGTCAGGACCCGGTAGAACATGCGGGGCCGCTGGCCCGGCCGGTAGCAGACCAGGGCGGCCATCGACACCCGCCCCGAGCCCTTCCCCGACACCCGCACCGTCGGGGTATGTCCCCGCGGGGCCCAGGTCCGGGCCTTCGGGGGTCGCAGGCTCTGCCCGGCTTCGTCCTCGAAGACGATCCACGCGCCGGTCGTCGCCGCTAGATATCCCATGGTCTAGCGCGTCAAGCGGCGGTCGGCTGTGTGGCGTGATGTGACCAGGCGGTTGCTTC
>NZ_JBFLUG010000269.1:0-4662 GCF_041008525.1 Parafrankia sp. FMc2
CTCCGCCCCCCTCACGACCGCCCCCATGACCAGCACTCCGCGGTGATGACACCACTTCTCGGCGGACGCGGCCGGCCCGACTGGGCGACCGAGCCGGGTCTCGTACCCGCAGGGTGGTCACGATGCGTCGACCAGGCGATCATCATCATGGGAACGGTCCTCACTGACGGTAGGTAAAATGGAACCGTTACACCATCGTCCAGCCGGCGTCGGGTGGTCATCCCCCTCAGCACGAAGAAGCTGTTCACCCGTCCCGACCGCACGTGAGCTGGGAAAACACCGGCGGGAACGGCTGTCTTTTCGCTCGTTGCCGGCTCCTACTCCGCCGGGGGCGTGATCGCTTCACTACCGGGGAGGCGTCGGGGGTGCGAGACGAGTGAGGTCTCGGAAAAGCGGTAATGGCGACCGCGTTACCGGAGTGTTCAGGTGGATACGTCCGGCTTGATCGCGGTGATGTAGGTGATGGATGTCTTGAGGAGGATGGGGCGTCGGCGGACGGTCGAGCGCCAGGCTTCGGAGTACCTTCGCGCGAAGGCGATGCCCAGGGTCCGGCCAATCACCTGCAAGGTGGACTCGCCGGCCGGGCCTGGGGTGTGCAGCGCGGCTTCGGCGGCGATCACATTCTCCAGCGGGGCGGTGACGGTGTCCTCGGTGTACTCGACCTCGGCGAGCCCTGCGAGACGCGCGTTTCCGACCGCCTGGGCCGGGGTGAAGGCGTGGGCAGCTGGCCGAACGGCGGCCATGGCCTTCTCGGCACGGCTGAGGTCGTGGGCGCTGAGCCCGTCGAGCTCGATGGGCTGACGTCGGCCGAGCAGGAGCTCGCAGACCGACAGGCGGCCCCCCGGTTTGAGGACCCGGTTGATGTCGATCAGCATCCGGCGGGGATGGCGCAGGTTCGCCAGGACACTGAAACCGATGACCGCGTCGAAGCTGGCGTCGGGCAGGGGCAGGGGCCGTTCCGCGAAATCCCACACCGATCCCCACGTCTGGCCGTTCTCTGGGGTCGGCCGGACCTGGCTCAGCGCCGCAGGGGTGGGGGTCAGTGTCGTGACACTGCCGCCCGGCAGGACGGCCGCGAGCGTCGCGGACGTCAGTTTTGCTCCCAGGCTCAGATCCACCAGGTCCTGCCCGGGACGCACGACGGCACCATCCAGCACGAAGGCCGCCAATGCGGACGGCCGGTGATGGGGATCAGGCCTGTCGTGGCGTTGCACGATCAGCAGATCGGAGTTGGTGTGTTCATTGGCGGAGCGGTTGGATCGGCTGTAGGGCCGGCCGCTTCGCGCGGACTTGGTCGGACGCTTTGCAGTCACAGGTCACTCTTCGGTCGTTGGTGCCGCCCATTTTGGGCAGGCGGTATATACAGGATGATCGCTTTGTTTATTGGGCGTATTTTCCCGAACGTGGGAACGATGTTTCTCTCCGCTGCCGCTAGCGTGAGCTGCGAATAGGGGGTGGCGTCGTTCCTTTTTCGGCAAGTGGTGTGTCGATCTCACTGTCATCGCACGGGGTGTTCGGCGTTCACATCGAGCGGTTTCCTGACTCCAGGTGGAGAGCCGCGGCAGCCATCTGGCTGGTCGTGCCCGGCACCACCTAAGAGTTGAGCGGTGCCATCAGGAGGACGATCAGGAACGCGACGGCGAGCGCAGCGAAGATGAGGAAGACCCAGGAAGGCAGGCGTCCCTCAAAGGGCAGTGCAGATTCCTCGTGTCTGTCACGTGACTGTTCTTCGTCGGGTTCGTGGTCTCCGTCAGGGGCGGGGTGGTCCTGGTCAGGGGGCATGTTCGTGGTCCTTTCTGCTAGACAACTGATTAGAAGGGCGTGCCGTGGCGGGTGGCTGTGGGCTGGCCGCGTTGTCGCGGCTGCGCCGACGTGGGACGGAATTCGCCGCGGCGTGGCTGGCGGGGGTAGCGGCGTTTACCGAGGGTGTCGGTGCACGCCGAAAGCGTTCAGGGGTGCCACGGTTTCGGCGCTGCCGGCGGGTGGCGCATGGCCGTGGATTGCACGGTGCCGCACGGGACCATCGGCGTGCCGGCATGTGCGAGTCCCTTGGCAGAGGTGGGCATAGCCGGGGCGCGGGGATTCCGTCCAGCGTTTCGAGGGTCATGGCGACTTTGTCGACCTGGTGGCGGGCCTCTTCGAGGTCCAGTCCGGAGGCGGCGACGCGGTCGTAAGCGTCCAGAGCCGCGCACAGGGCGGACCAGTGCGCCCCGGCACGGTCGATAGGAGGAGCGAGGGCGGCGAGGACGTCCGCCAGCGTGGCGGGTGGGAGGAGGTCACCCATGCGAGCGAGCAGGACGATGGGGCAGAGGGCAGGTGGGACAGCATGGTGGCATCGGCATCGGCATCGACTTCGCGTGTGGGGACGGGAGGCGGTGCGCACAGCGAGGCGCTCGGTGCGTCGTGGAAAGCCGTGACACCGGGTGAATCAGGAGGATGTCCGTGGGATGGGGGTGGCTGGGCGGTCCCAGCCGGTCTCGGTGTACGGCGTGACCGTGAGCAACCTCGGAAGGGTCTCGGCGTCCCAGGGGGCCAGCCGGCCCGGGGGTCTGCCTGGGGATGCCCTTTGAGGGCGAGCACTGTGTGCGGGTCCGCAGTGCGGCTGGTCGAGGCTGACGCTGAAGACCAGACGGATCGCGGCGTGCGCGGCGGTCCTGTGCGCGCTGACGTGAGCCAGCAGAAGGTCGCGTGCGGCGACCTTGATCCCCAGGTCCCTCCCGGCGAAGAGGGCGAGGTAGTGCTGAGGTGGAGCATCGAAGTGCAGCGCTGTTGCCGGTAGGCCCCACAATCCGTTGGCGGCCTGCCGCAACAGGATTCGCCCTGTCTGGTCGATCAGGAGCAGGTGGGCGGTGACCGCCACCGGGGCCGCGCGTGCACTGTCTGCTGGCCGGACGGGGTCGGGCACTGAGGCAGCGAGGGCGCCGGTGTCCCGAGGCCCGGCGTTTGGGGGTGCCGCCGCCGTGCGGTTGCGCGGGTCGCAGGGGCTGCTGAGGGCCGTCGTCAGCGTCTCGGGAGCGGCACGGGGTGCGTCACACGGGGTCATGTCGTTCGAGGCCCGGCCCGCCCGGGGCGTTGTGGACTCTGGCGACCGCGCGGGTGAGCGCGGCGGCGAGGGCGGTGGCTTCGTCAAGGGTGAGCGCTTCGCTGGCTCTCCCTTCCGGACCGAGTCCGAGCCAGATCATGGGCTGGTGGGTGGTCGTGGCGGTGATGTGCTGCTCGATCGCCGTCTGGATCTCGGTTCGTTCCCGCAGCCCAGGGAGCTGCGGGAGGGGCAGGACGGTGAACTCGGAGTAGTGGTAGTCGCCTGGACCTTCCGGTTCGAGATGCAGGTGGCCGGACGCATATTTGCACCACGGCGGGCAGGAACGGTCAGCGTCCCTGGTCATGGCATGCCTGCCGATCCGATGCGGCGATCGACCGCAGGCTCGCCGCATCCCTCCGACACCGCGGCGCGCCGTATTCTCGGCGGCCGGCGCCGAGAATACGGCCGGTTTGACGGCGCGGATCTCGGGTGGCGGAGATGGTCACATGGTGTGACGTAGGAGATCCTCTTCACGGGAGGGGCCCTCACTGACGGTGGGCAATCCGGGACTTCTACACCATCGCCCGGCCGCGCCAGATAGTCATTCCCTTCAGTGCGAAGAAGCTGTTCGTCCCTTCAGACCCGACTTGAGCTGGGGAAACTCTCGCGGGATCGACTCTCACTTCGTGGCAGTCCCGGGCTATACGCCCCGAAGGATGATCGACCCACACCGGACACGGCAGCGGAATCACGGGACGAGCGGCGGCCATGGGTGCGTGCGGCGGGCATGTCTCGGGAGGAGATCGCGTTCACATGCCACGGCCGGCTCCCCGGCGTCGCCTGCGGCTGGACCACCGTCATCAGAAATCGGCTTCCCCGGATCGTCGTGGCGACTACCGGGGCTGGTCGTGCCGCCCGACGAGCCGGCCCGCGACGGTGACCAGCAGGACCAGCAACAGGAGGCCCACGCCGAGGGCGGCTTACTGCCCGAGTCGGGTAGAGAGGGAGGCCGCTGGGCTATTTCGCCGACGACGACCACGATCGCGACGGCGAGGACGGCGCCGAGCCCGACCAGACGGGCCACTACTGCGACGCACGGTTCCCCCACGAAGCGATAGCCCTCTCTGCACGCATTCGTGCAGGTCCCGGAGACAGGACGCCTCGAACCGATCGTTCGTCATGGAGGGAATGACCACTGGGCGCGGTCTGAGCGATGGTGTGACGGTTTCCGCTTCCACCGTGACGAAGGATCACCCGATGTCCACCGCTCCTGACCGCAGCCCTGCTGCGCTGCTGTCCCGCAAGACCACGCGGGTGTCCTAGCCGGTGTCGCACTGGCACGCACCTGGAGCGGTGCCATCACCGATATCGCCCCATCTACAGACCCAACGGCAGGCCCGCGGCGACGGGGGCCGGCTGTAGCTCGCCGTCGATCGCTTCACGTCCCTGACCGACGCCGCGCCATGGTCGTCGCCCGGCTCTCCCGCCGCCCTGCCCAGCGCGTATCTGAAGAGGAATCTGAATGACCGTGTCAAGCCGCCGCGGTAGCGGGTCGCGGCGCGGTCGGTGTGAACGTGCGGCCGTCACGCAGCAGAGCCCACAGGACGTCGACGAGGCGGCGGGCGAGGGCGAGCAGGGCC
>NZ_JBFLUG010000026.1:0-73996 GCF_041008525.1 Parafrankia sp. FMc2
GGTACGTCTACACCTTCATCTCCGAGCAAGCGGTCCGGTCGGTGAAGGCGAAGATCCGTGCCCTGACACACAAGACATCGCAGTGGAACCTTGCATCGATCCTGACCCGGATGGGCCAGATAATGCGAGGCTGGGCCAATTACTACAAACATGCCGTGGCAAAACACACCTTTAGCAAACTGGACGGTTTCATGTTCTGGAGACTCGCCCATATGCTGAGGAAGCGCCACGGCTGGAACTGGGGACAGCTCCGCCGCCACCTGACCGCCGTCACTGGGCGGTGGCGGATCGCGGCGGACGGGGTCGAGTTTTTCCGGATTGAGAAGGTGACGGTCTCCCGTTACACCTACCGGGGCGACAAGATCCCGGCCCCTTGGCCGACCACGAACCCCGCCTGACGGCAGAAACCGTGGAGAGCCCGTTACCGAGAGATCGGTACGGCGGGTTCGGCGAGCGGTCCGGGGAAACGGACCGGTGGTAACACCGGAACCGCGCCCCGGGCCGACTCAACACGCGGGTGCGCGGGATCTCCGCCCGCTCACACACCTTGTCCCACCACCGGTTGACGTTGTGCGGATCGATCCGGTTTCCGGTTGCCGTGGTGAACACCAGCCCGGGATCCGCCCACTCGTACGCTTCCGCTCTGGCCTTGCCCGGTTTGTCGCGTTCTGCGAGGAGCTGCCGCACATCCGCACTCGCCGGGCGCAGCGCCGACCAGAGCGGTGTCCATGAACGCGAGGCCACCTTGCGCAACCCCCCGCTATGGCCTCAACAACGATCCCGAGGTCACGACCTGCGCCCGCGACGTGCTCGCGGCCACCAGCCCACCCAACCGTCACTGTGATCCCCGGTGATGGTGCCCTCGGCGGACCAGACGGTGCGTTCTACGACCGGCTCGCAGTCACCGTGACCATCCAGGACACGCCCTGAACTCAGATCTCAATCACGATCTTGCCGCGTCCATGACCGGATTCCAGGTCACGGTGGGCGGAGGCCGCGTCCTCAAGTCGGTAGCGTGACCGGATCGCGACGGAAAGGTCTCCGCGCTCGACATACTCGACCATCTCGCGCAGCCCCCTGGTGCTGCGCGTGCCGGCCCAGTCGCTGACACCGAGGGCGGCGATCTCGTCGTTGAAGATCATCGTTACCACTCTACCGACGTCACGGGCGAGTTCGACGGCTGTGCGCAGCCCCTCCACCTCGAAGCCGAACGCGGCGTCGATTCCGGCGGGCGCGATGTTTCTCACGCGGTCGGTGAGCCCGGGTCCGTAGGCGACGGGGATCGCGCCGAGCGACCGGACATACTCGTGATTCGCTGGCGAGGCGGTGCCGATCACCGTCGCCGCGCCACGGATGCGCGCGAGCTGTGCGGCTATGGCGCCGAGGCCACCAGCCGCAGCGTTGATGAGCACGGTCTCACCCCCGGTGACCCGCATTCGGCTCAGCACGTTGCGCGCGCCTTGCGCATGGCCCGGGAATCCGCCCGCGACATCCCATGGCACTGCCGGCGGCTTTCGGACCACCTGGCCCGCGGGCACGACGATGTGCTCGGCATACGCCCCCAGGGTGCTGAACCCAAGCACCTCGTCGCCGACACGCGGCCCTGTGACGTCCGCACCGACCTCGTCGATGACGCCGGCGAACTCGTTGCCGGGCACGATCGGCGGGTCTCCGACGAACTCGCGCGGGAACTCGCCTGCCCGCACGCCGAGGTCGAAGTGCTGCACGCCGGCAACTCTGACGCGCACCCGCACTTCTCCCGGCCCGGCGTGCGGGGCCGGGAGAAGTGCCACGCCCAGCACGCCCGGTGGTCCGAAACGGTGAACAACCGCTGCTCGCATGGTCGTGCTCTCCTTCGTCGGGCTTCTCGCATGTGCGGAGCGACTTATTCCGCACATGCTACCGTTGCGCGGAACGTTTCGCTCCCCACAAGAGGCGGGTGGAGGCATGGCTACGTCCCCATGGCCGCGGGCGCTGGTCCCCTTCCGGTCAGATCAGTACCGGCTTCTGGCGGGATCGTTCGCGCTCAGCCTCGTCGGCAGCGGGATCTGGACCGTGACGGTGGCGTGGCGGCTTCTCGACCTCGGCCACGGGTCCGCCGGGCTCGCGATGGTCGCGTCAACCACCACCGCCGCGCTCGTGGTCACCGCGCTCGCTGGCGGCGTGCTGGCTGATCGGCTGTCCCGGCGGAACCTGATCGCCAGGATCGGAGCGGCCAAAGCTGCCTCGGTGGCGACGGTCGTCGCGGCGGACGTCACGGGAGAGCCTGGCCTGCCGCAGCTCGTCGTGGTGGCCGCGGTGCTGGGCGGCGCCGATGGGATCTTCTTTCCGGCGTACTCGGCCTCAGTCCCCTCGGTCATCCCGGAGGCCGAGCTGCTGGCAGTGAACTCGATCGAGTCGCTGCTGCGTCCCGTCATGCTGCAGGCCGCCGGCCCGCTGGTCGCCAGTGCACTGATCGGCCTTGCCTCACCAGTTGTCGCCTGGGCCGGCACCGCGGTAGCGTTCGCGGGCTCAGCCGCGTGCGCGGCCGGTATGCGGCGTGATCCAGCACGGGTGAACCCACCCGGCGGAGGGTTGGCGCTGCGACAGAGTGTGGCTGACCTGAGGTCGGCGGTCGTCTACGTAGCGACGACACGGTGGCTCGTGGCAACCCTGGTCTTCGCGGTCGCCGTGGTCCTCGCCTACGCCGGCCCGATCCAGGTGCTGCTTCCGGCGGTCGTGCGCGACCATGCGCACGGCGGACCGGAAGACCTCGCCCTTGTCACGGCCGGCTACGGCACCGGAGCGATCGTCGGCTCGCTCGTGATGGCCTCGACGCTCATGCCTCGGCGCTATCTCACCGCGATGCTGCTCATGTGGGGCGTCGCGTGCGTCCCTCTGGCCGTGATGGGTGTCTCCGATCACGTGTGGCTGATGGCGCTCGCGTTGTCGATCTGCGGGGCACTCGTCGCCTGCGCGGGGACGCTGTGGGGAACGCTGCTCCAGCGGCGCGTCCCGCACGAGATGCTCGGCCGGGTCTCAAGCCTGGACTTCTTCGTGTCTCTCAGCGCGGCACCGGTCTCAGCAGCCCTCGTCGCACCCGCCGCCGAGGCCTGGGGCATTCCCGCCGTGTATCTCGTCGCCGGTATCGCTCCGCTTACCGTGGCGGTTCTCGCCCTCACGCTCGGCGGACTGCGCCGCGACGAGCTGGCCCACCCCCTGCGATAGGGGCCCAGCGCGCTGGACGCTCGGGTCCGGGACCGGGCCGGACGTCCCCAGGAGAGCGCGGCGGGACGCGTGCTCCTACCCGCTTCCCTCCTCGGGCCACCGAACGGCGAGCAGGCGCTCGCTGGGCGGCGAACTCGGGAGGCCGGCGCGCGGACCCGCGGCGAGGCCATCCAGCGCGATCGCGATCAGGCGCCGCCGCGCACTGTAGGCCTCGGCGTCGAGAGCCTCGTCGCCGAGGTCGCGAATCTGCTCGACGAGCGGTGATCGCCCGAGTTGCTCGATGAGCAGCAGGATGTCAGTGGCCGTCACATCATCGCGCAGCCCGCCGGAACGATGGGCGCTCACGACGAGCGCCCCGAACGCCGCGTCCGCGCGGACCGCGACGTCTCCCAGTCCACGCGGCGCCAGGCCCAGTCGCCCGAGCGGCGCGAGCGTACCCTGGCCGTACTCGACGCTCTCGACCACAAGCGCGCGGAGGCCGCCCCACGGATCGGGGTTCGCGACCGCCCTTTCCACCGCGGCGGCCCACTGCTCGTTCGCCAGCACCAACAGTCGCTCGAACAGCGCGGTCTTGCTCGTGTAGCGCCGGTACAGGGTGCCCACCCCGACGCCCGCGGCCTCGGCGATCGCCGCCACCGACGCGCGCGCCCCCTCACGGGCGAACACGAGGCGCGCGGCGGCCAGCAACGCGGCGTCGTTGCGCGCGACCTCGGCCTGCCGCGCCCGCCGCTGCCTGGAGATATCCACGCTCCCAATCTAAATGTGCGGAGTCAGACACTCCGGGAGGTGTGGCAAGCACGTGTTCCACACCGAATCGAACACCCGTTCCCATGCCGGGCGGCTCCGGGCGGGACCGGTGGCCGCGTCGCTCGCCAGTCCAGGCGAGCCCCACACAAAGATGATCACCGCTGCGAGAATGGTCGCTGCTGCCGGATCAAACCGCCAGAGCCAGCAGCCCGGTTCCGGGAGCCGCAAGCAGGCCAGCCACCACCACCTCGCAGAGGCCGGGAACGCGAACCGGCAAAGCGCCGCCGCAGATCCGCCGTGTTCATGCCCTCATGATCGGGCTGAGGTTGACGGGGGCGCCTCTGGTGGCGGGCTCTGCCCCGCAGCGCCGCAAGGTGGTGCCTGCTCGGAGTGGCCGGATTGTCTGCTCTTGGTGCGGAACGGCCGCATCATCCGCCGGGAGTGCCGGCGGCCGGGAGGCATGAGGCTCGGAAGTCCGGGTTGGCCGGAAATCCGCCGACGCCGCTGACAGCAGCCGTCGACGGCCGTCGACGGCGCGGCCGTCCCCGAGCTCACGGCCGACCAGCCTCCAGTACTGCATCCCGAAGCAGGCGGCCGAGGCGCCGGACGTCTGGACCACCTACCTGTTGACGCCGTCGTTCGTCATCTTGCGCCGTCCGCGTCATGCCGTCTGCCGGAACCGGCCGGATTCAGGACCGGGTCAACGCATGTGCATAACGTCGTGCATGCTCCGGGCGGTCGAACGCCGGACTTCGTCCAGAATTCCCACGTAGATGTCCGTCGTGCTCGCCAGTCGCGTGTGCCGCAGAAGGGCCCGGATCTCGTTCAGGTCGACGCCGGCCGAGAACAGCAGCGACGCCGCAGTGTCGCGCAGATCGTGAACGCGGGTGCGTGGGATGGTCCGGATCTCCCTCCATTGGCTGCATCTCGGAGACCTCGATCCTGTCCGCGGCCATGAGGGTGGTGAAACATCCCCGTACTGGGGCCAGTGTGCCCCGCCTGCCCATCGAAACCGGCGGCTCGCGCGATGGCCGATGAGGGGTTCCGCGAAGTCCGCCATGACGGCCACGTTGACAGCCAGGCCCCTGGATGCGGGCGGACGTCGACGGACGCCAGTGGACGGAACGCCTGTGACAGCCGTCGGGGTCGGCGGTGCGTTCCGGTCAGCCGCGCTCGGTTTCCGGCACACTGCGCGGCGGCGGGGCAGCGTGGGCCTCCATGGCCCTGGCGCCCAGGGACGGTCTCCTCGCACCCCTGACGGGGGCGGTTTGCGCCGCGGTCGTCATCGAGGGTGTGGCGGACGCGGCGGACGCGGCGAGCGCCCTGGTCGGCGCCTCGGGGGCGCGGCGGACGGCTCCGTCCCGGCGGCCACGCCGTCGCAACAGGTGGAGGAGCGCGGGCAGCACCGTGGCACGGAGTACGAAGGCGTCCAGGGTGACACCGGTTGCCAGCCCGACCCCGATCACCTTCATGAGGCGTGACGGCTGGGCGGCGACCGCGGCGAAGATGAACAGCATCACCAGGTTCATGGTGAGCACGACGTGGCCGATCTCGGCGTGGCCGGTGGCGATCGGGCCCTTGTCTGCCCGCCGCGCACGCCGGGTGGTCAGGGCTGGCGGGTCACGGTGTTCGCTGAGCCCGACCAGCAGGTTCAGGTTGAGCCCGGGAGACAGGCTGATCACCGCGATCAGGATGAGTGCCAGGAACGACGGTTCGACCGGTCCGCTCGTCAGCCCGATGGAGCGGGCGAACGCATCGGTCTGGAACAGCAACGCGATCTGTCCTGCCGCCGCGAGCGCGGACAGGACGGCGGTGGCCGCGAGGGCCGCGGCAGGCAGCGCCGAGCCCAGCAGCAGGAAGCCGAAGAGGGCGAACACCACCAGCACCACGGCGAACAACTTCGTCGTCGCACCCTGGAAGTCGGCGGCGATGTCGGTTGATATCGCGGTGGCGCCACCGATGTAGATCCGCGCCGTCGTGTCGCCGACCAGCGTGGGCGTGACCTGGTCGCGCAGCCTGTGCAGCAGGTCGACGGCTTCGGGAGTGCGGGGGGCGGCTTCCGGCAGGATGCGGATCATGGCGAGGCCGCGCTCCGGGTTCTCGGCGCCCAGGGCCGCGTCCTCGACGCCCGGTGTCTTCGCGAGGACGGCGACTGCTTCGGCGGCGGTGACCTGGGAGCCACGACGGTCCAGGAGGGCGAGCATCGGCCCGTTGAGCCCGGGGAAGAACTCGGCGCTGAGCAGATCGTAGGCCCGGCGGGTGCTCATCGACGTCGGATCGACGCCGTCGTCAGCACCGCCGAGATCGATCGGAACCGCCATGGCTGCGAAGGTGACGAGGACCAGGGAGCCGATGACCGCGGCGTGGGCCGGCCGGCGTTCCATCCAGCGCGCCCACCAGGCGCGTACCCCCGGACGCTGCCGCAGCCCGGCTCCGGTCGTCTCCACATGGTGTCGTTCGACCCAGCCGAGCAGGTGCGGTCCGCCGAGGGACAGCAGCGCCGGCAGCAGTGTGATCATGATGAGGGCGGTCACGACGCCGGCGGCGACGGCGCCGACAGCGATGGCGTCGAAGGAGCTCAGATCCAGCTGCACGACCACCGCCATGGCCGCCGCGACGGCGAGACTGCCGACCGCGACGGCCGTACCGGACCGTCCGCTGGCCTCGCTGGCCGCGTCGACCGGACGGGCCCCGGCGCGCAGGCTCTCCTGCGCGCGGTGGACGACGACGATCGCGCCACCGAGGCTGGTTCCGGCGGCGATGAGGCCTGCGAGCAGCAGCGCCAGAGGCGTCGTCGTCAGCAGGTGGGAAAGCACCACGGTGACCCCGACGGCGCTGATCGTGCCGGCGCCCACGGCGGCCGCGCACAGCGCGACGGCGAACCGGGAGCGCAGCGTGATGCCGAGGAACAGCACGGCGCCGAGGGCCGCGATGAGCAGCGGCCCTGGCGAGACCGTCGTGGCGTTCAGCGCGGTCGCCCCGGGGCCGGCTACCTCCACCTGCAGGTCGGGCCCGTCGTAGGCACGGGCGATGTCGATGATCCGCCGGGCCGCGTCCCGGTCCGGTTCGAGCGCCGAGCTTTTCAGAACGACGGAGGTGATCCCGGTCCGGCGGTCGGCGCTGATCGGCTGGGTGCCGAGGACGAGCGGGCCGACCGGGCTGAACGGATCGGCCACGATCACGAGGCCGGGCAGCTTCGTCAGCTCGGCTGTCATCGCGGTGACCTGGTCATGGGCCGGCGGGTCGTCGAGCGTCCCCCGGCGGCTGTGCAGCACCACCGAGGCGGTGTCGTTCAGCTTCCCGCCGGGAACCGTCTCTCCGGCCAGAGCCAGCGCCCGCGCGGAGTCCGAGCCCGGGACTGCTACGTCGGCGCTGGTCCGTGGGCCCTCCGCACGCGCGTAGAGGGCGATGCCGAGGACTCCGACGAGCCACAGCACGAGGACTGCCCAGCGGTAACGCCCGCACACCGTCGCGAGAGCTCTGGCTCCGCCGGCCGCCGGATGGGACTTTTCGGTCATTCTAGACAAAATATTGGGTGCGTTCCGTATGTCAATGGATCGCCACTGCGACAGTTACCTGCGACGCATCGCGCGGGCCGCACCGCGCCGTGTCTCAACCAGCACCTACTCCGGCTCACGGAAACAAGGTGTTGGTGTTGGGGTTGGGGTTGGGGCGGGACGGGGCGGCAGGCCCTCCGGCGGTGACGTTGGTGAAGCCGCGCCCCCGGGACGGTCGCGCATGGGCAGAGGCGGCGGGCGCCTGGGCGCTCCGCCGCCTCTGGTCCGCGGAGGCTCAGTAGTTTCCGAGCCCGCCGCACACGTTGAGTGCCTGGGCGGTGATGGCGGCGGTACGCTCGCCGGCCAGGTACTCGACCATCGCGGCGACCTCGTCGACCTCGACGTACCGCTGGATCGGTACCCGGGCGGTGATGCGCTTGAACACCTCGCTCGTCGGCACGTCCCAGATTCCGGCATAGTGCTCGCGGACGTTCGCGGCCATCGGGGTCTCGACGAAGCCGGGGCAGACGGCGTTGACCGTGATTCCGGTGGCGGCGAGTTCCAGACCGAGCGCCTTGCTGAAGCCGACGACGCCGTGTTTCGACGCCGAGTAGGGGGCGGCGTGCACCACCCCCTGCTTACCGCCGGTCGACGCGATGTTGATGATGCGTCCCCAGGACCTGTCACTCAGGCCGCCCACGGTGAGGACGGCTTTCGTCATCAGGAAGACGCTGTTGAGGTTCGTGTTGATCACGTCGAACCAGAGCTCGTCGGTGATCTCCGCGGTGGCGCCGCCGCCGCTGCGGCCCGCGTTGTTGACGAGGATGTCGATGCCGCCGAACCGCTGCACGGCAGCGCCGACGAACCGCGTCACCTGTTCCGGCGAGGTCACGTCACAGGGGCTCCCGTCCACCTCGAGGCCCTTCTCGCGCAGGGACTTCACGGTGTCGACGAGCGCGGCCTCGCCGCGCGCACAGATGTAGACCGCGGTTCCCAGCCCGGCCAGCCTTTCGGTGATGGCGAGACCCATCCCGCTGGTGGCACCGGTGACGATCGCGACGGGCCGGTCAGGACGTGACATGAGCTGCTCCTGTTCAGGGACGCGGAACATGGGCCCCGCGGGGGAGGCCGGACGCGGGTCTCCCTGCCGGGTCTCCAGGTACGCGGCGGGCGTGGGCGGTTGCCGCCGTCGCTGGTGAGCCTGGCGCCCCGTCCTCGAACTTCGCTCGCATCGTCGTGGGGCCGCACGTGTGCGGCAGCCCGCGTGCCACGGTTCCGCGGGTCGGGAGCGCCACGGGTCGCGGAGTGCCACGGGTCGGGAGTGCCACGGGTCGGGAGTGCCACGGGTCGGGAGCGCCACGGGCGAGCCGGTCTCGAGTGGGCCGCGAGCGGTGCCGGTGATGGTGAGGACCCGGTCCGAGCCGAGCCGCCCCTGTCGGCCCGCACTCCGACCACGACCGACCCGGAGGTACCGGATGGCCCCGTCGCCCTTTGCCGATCTCTACGCCGAGGTGCAGAACTTCTACGCCCGTCAGATGCAGAGCATGGACCAGCGCGACTTCGTCGCCTTCGCCGGGACGTTCACCGAGGACGGCGAGTTCAGCCACACCCCCGGGCAGCTCGCGCGGGGCCGTGCGGACATCATCGCGGAGCTGCGGGAGTTCCACCGTCGTTTCGACGGCGACCCGGTGGTTCGCCGGCACTGGTTCGGCATGACCTGCCTGGAGCCGTTGGACGGGCAGAGCTGGCAGGCGACCTACTACGCGTACACGGTCAACACCAGGCCCGGCGCGGCCGCACCGACCATCGGCCCGAGCTGCCTGGTGACCGACGTGCTGGTCCGCACGGCGGCGGGGCTGCTGAACCATTCCCGGTACGTGCGTCAGGACCGACTTCTGCTCGAACGCTAGCCACGTCGGCGGGCCCGGCCCCGCCCGGGCCTTCCAGACAGGCCGGGCGGGCCGGGCCGCAGCAGGACCAGGTCGTGCCGATCAGACCGTCGCCGCGGCGTCGGCGGCGTAGCCCATGGTCACGCTGCTGTTGCGGCCCAGAGCCCGCCGGACGTAGGCACGGGCGTCGGCGATGCTCTGGCCGGGCCCGAGAACGTCATGGACGGCGGCAGGATCCAGCAGCACGGTGTGACGGGCGGTGAGCACGGCGCCGCCCGGCCCATCGGCGAAGGTCCACAGACCGCTGTGGCCGAGCAGGAGACGCGGTGTCTGCAGCTGCTTGTAGGCAATCCACCCGGGCGGGGCGCACACGCGCAGGGACCGGGTGCTGTGCGTCGAGCCGTCGTCGGTGACGGTCTCCATCTCCAGGTCCTGGACGCCGGGCGACGGCTCGGTCATCCGGACGGCGCGGACGTGCGGCAGCCGGCTTGCCCAGTCGCCGGCGCGGGCGACGAACCCGTAGGCGTCCGTCGCCGCACCCGCTGTCACGCGCGTGTCGGTGAAGCTGAAGAGCACGTCCTCCACCGGATGCCCGCACTCGGCAACCTGGGTCAGCGCTGCCAGTTCCTCCGCGCTGTTGCGGTCGAGCGCGGATGTGATCCACTCGACGGAGTCCGCGGCTGCCTCGAACCCGTGCCGAAGGATCACCTCGCAGCCCCTGCCGGGCAGCTCGTCGATCTGCCACTCTCCGTCCATCGCGTCGATCGGCGGGCGGCTCACCTCGCGGGCGAATCTGAGGCGCAGGCCGTGCGGGTCGAACCAGCGCCGGGAGACCCAGCTCGTGACGGAGCCGTTCACGCTGGCCCAGATCTCGACACGCTCCTCCTGGGAGGTCGACGACAGGCGGTGCGCATACACACAGGGGCCGAACACGGCAGGCCAGACGGTGACGTCGGCGAGCAGGTCGTACACGGCGCGGGCTGGCGCCGCGACGAACTGCCGGTGCTCCGTGCGGTGGGTGTACCGGACGTTTGGCGGGTTCTGGGTGCCCATGGACTCGCTGCCCCTCTTTCTCTGCTGCGTCGAGATGTGGTGGCCCGCGCCGTATTCGACGCTGCCGCCCGTGGCTCGAAGGACGCTCGAGAGCGGGTCGGAGTTCACCGGGAGGACATCCAGCCGAATCCCCGCTGTTTCTCGACCTAAATGGTCGACTTTCCGGCCGCAATCAGGTGACACATTCTCTCGATCCGTGATCCGCACGGGCCCGGGCATCAAGGGAACGGAAGCGCCGTCGTGGAAGGGCATTGACCTGTCGTCGGCACCGACACAATGACGGCCGACGGCGCCGGCCGGGGACGACGAGGCCGCAGGACGGTGCGGGCGACAGCAGGCGGGAGATGTGAGCGAGAACATCACCATGAATCGGCACGGCTGGTCATGGCAGACCTCCACCGCGAGAGATCGGGCTGCTCGGCACCTGACGGTGGTGCGGCCTTCGGTACGAGGTTGTCATTTCGGGTCCGCAGCACAGGTACGGACCGTCGTCCGCCACGCCTTTTCCTGGGGGTCGCTCCGCCTGAAACGTCGAGGACAACGACTCGCGAAGCCGGCCCCCGCGGACGGCGCGTGACTCCGGCGTTGAGTTCCCGGTAACGGAAAGGCGGAGGGCGCGTGTCCTGTCGATGCACTGGAGCGGCGGGGCGAGGTCTTTTCTGCCCCCGCGCCGTCGAAAAAGATGCGTTCCGGTTCACCATGAATGTTTCTCACGCCTCCCGGCCTGGATCGGGTGTGGGCCCGACCACGTCCGGATCGTCGCCGTGATGCCTGCCCGCCGGTAATCGAGAGGTTCCGCCGGCCTCGGGTAAATCCCGCGCCAACCCGGGAGGAACGCGGGTCGGACCTGCGTTTCCGCCCGCCCCGGCATCTCTGTGCTGGTCTGCTCGGTGCGCGGTCGGCAGAAGATCCTCCCGCCTTCGGCGGCGGCCGGGATCGGTGCCATGCCGGGAACAGTCCGCAACGATGTTCCGGAACCGCCTGACCACCTGGGCACGCCACGGCGCCAGCCGCGGGGGCGGCCTTCGACGTCGCCTCAGCGGCCGTTCCGCAGCACCGTGACCTGCGGTGCTCGGCGGCCCGACGGCCGGGGCACCGCCTCACGCGCTGAGCAGCTCCTGCTGGAGGAGCCTCAGCTCGGGAGCGGGTGTCACCCCCAGCTCCGCGTCCAGGATCCGCCAGAGGTTCTGGTAGGCCTGCAGCGCCTCCGCCCTCCGCCCGCACTTGTGCAGGATCCGGATGAGCTGCGCGTGCAGACTTTCGTTCAACGGGTTCTCGGCAACCAGGAGCCGCAGCTTCGGAACCAGCTCCTGGTACCGCCCCAGCCGCTGGTTCGCCTCGATCTCAAGCTCGTTCGCGGTAAACCTGAGTTCATTGACGTAGGTGACGTGTGCTTCCAGCACAGGACCGATCTTCATACCGGCCAGAACCGGGCCGCGCCACAGCCTCAGCGCTTCGTCGACTCTGTCTATCGCCTTCTCCGGATCACCTCCGTCCAGAAATCTGCGGGCTTCTCCCACTCGCCGCTCGAAGATCTTGACGTCAATCTCCTCCGCATCCGCGCGGATAGAGTAACCGGACGGCTCCGTAGCCAGGATGTTACTTCCACGGACCATGGTGGAAAAGATCTTTCGCGCATGGTAGACGTACGTCTGCAGAGTGGTGAGCGAACTTCGCGGAACGTTTTCCCCCCACAGTTCGGCAATGAGGGTGTCGACACTTACCGTGGTTCCACTGCACACCAGAAGAAGGCCCAGCATCTGACTTATCTTTGATTTGCTCGGAAAGTACGACTCATCGTCCCCAGATATAATCTGGAATCGGCCGAGCAGATAATACTTCATCGTCCCTCCGGGATCTTCAAGAAACTTGAAGATGACTGGGCGACCGCCTGGCCGCAGACACGGTCCGTGACGAACGCGGATGGAACAATCTCAGACGCCTGCAGTGGGATCGTAGCCCGTCCTGTCACACCCAAGTGCACCTCGTGCCGCAACCAGGCCGATGTCGACGTGGACCGGGACAGAGCGTCCGCGTAGTATCACCGGCCCCGCACCGCCGATCGGCCAGATCACCCGGCCGTCCGGCCAGGTCTGTTAGCTCTTACGGCTGGTTTCCGGGCCCAGCAAGGAACGCAAGACTGCCGATCTGGGGGCTCTCCGCGCTATCCGAGCGCGCGAAGCGGCGTCATGTTCGGCGGTTCGAAGGGATGTCACATGTTCGACAGTTCGGTATCCGTGGTTGTCGCCTATCACAGCGGCTACGGGCATACGACCAGAATGGCCACGGCCGCACGCGACGGCGCAGCGATGGTGACCGGCGCCAACGCCGAGATGATCATGATCGAGACCCTGGACGACAGTCACTGGGAGCAGCTCGACGCGGCTGACGCGATCATCTTCGCCTCGCCGACGTACATGGGGTCGGCGAGCCCGGCCTTCCACCGGTTCGCTCACGACTCCAGCTCCCGCTGGCAGACCCAGAAGTGGAAGGACAAACTGGCTGCCGGCGTCACGACCTCGGGCTCGATGAGCGGCGACAAGCTCCACACGCTGCAGTACTTCACGCTGCTCGCGGCGCAGCACGGAATGCACTGGGTGAACCTGGATCTGCTGCCCGGGTCGACCGACGCGGATCTGAACCGGCTGGGTGGGTGGCTCGGCGCGATGGGCCGTTGCCCCGGCGACCAGGGGCCGGAGGCGATGCTCGAGTCCGATCTGCGCACAGCGGCCCACCTCGGCCAGCGCGTAGCCACGCACGCCCAGCTGCTGAGCCACGCCAGGGCAGCCTCGCCGGCGGTCATGGCGTAGCGCGCGGCAGAGACGAGCCGAGACGAAGCGGCGCCGGCGAGCAGTCTGCTCGCCGGCGCCGGTCCACTATGCCGCTGACGCCGCGCTGTCCATCCCCCCAGCCCGCTCGTCGCCTCCCCCGCGGGTTTCAGGCCCCGTTTCCGGCCCCGAGGCCCCGCCTCAACGCGTCGACCTGATCGTCGATCATGCGCCGGGAGACGGCTGCCTGGCTCAGGCCGATCGATCCGTGGAACGTGCCCGGATAGTGCACGAGCGCCGTCCGCACGCCGGCCCGGATGAGACGTCGGCCGAAGTCGAGCGCCTCGTCGCGCAGCGGGTCGTACTCGCAGGCACCGACGAAGGTCGGTGGCAGGCCGGACAGGTCCTCGGCCCGCCCCGGCGCCGCGTAGCCCGAGGCGTGCCGGCCGCCCAGGTAGTGCCGCCAGCTCATGACAAGGCTGGAACGGTCCAGCATGGGCGTGTCCACGAACAGTTCCGCGGACGGCGACTCCAGCCGGTCGTCGAGCTGGGGAAACAGAAGGTACTGGAACGCGATGGCCGGCCAGCCGCGGTCCCGCGCGAGCAGCGCGAGCCCGACCGCCAGGCCGCCGCCCGCGCTGAAGCCGGCCACGCCGATCCGGTCGACGTCCACGCCGAGCTCGCCGGCCGTGCCCACCGTCCATTCCAGGACGGCCCAGCAGTCGTCGAGCGCGGCCGGAAACGGGTGCTCCGGTGCCAGCCGGTAGTCCGGGCAGACCACGACCGCCCCGACGAGATCGGCGATCCGGGCGGCCGCGGTGCGGGAGGTGTCGAGGTCGCCGGTGACGAAGGCGCCCCAGTGCGGGAAGAGCAGCGCCGGTCGCGGCCCCGGCCAGTCCGTCGGTCGCGGGCGGAACAGGCGCACCGCAACGTCGGGCGCGCCCCGCGGTCCCGGTGCCACCACGTCCTCCACCAGAACGCGGTGGCTGCGCTCGTACGGGGGCTGGCGGTCCATCACGACCCGCAGCGCGACCCGCGCCGCGGGGGGATCGGTGTAGTCGAGCGGGGCCAGCCGGGGCACGAAGGGGGCCAGCTCCGGGTCGAAGTCATAGCTCAGCACGGGACGTCCTCCTGTCGTCCGGACCGGCCCTGCGCCAGGTCAGCATCCGACGGCCCGGCCAGGCCGCCTCCGCGGGCGCCACGCCCGTGAGCGTGAGCACGCCGTCCCCCAGCGACAGCTGCCGTACCTGCGCGCGCCCGACCAGGTAGGGATGCGACGCCACCGTCACCTCGTGGACGACGCCCTCGCCGGTGAGCCGCCACGTGCCCGCATAGCCCATGAACCCGCTCATGACGCCGCCCACGAGCCCGGCCTCGACCGCGCCCGGCGGCCCGGCGGCCGGCCCCGCCGCCTCCGACGGCCCGTCCGGAACCCGGGAAGGGGCCGCACGCATCATGGTCACCGACATGTGATGGTCCGCGCCGTAGATCAGGAGACCTCGAGGCCGGTCCCCGAGCGGGCCCGGGGCGGTCCGGCCGTCATCCCCGACGTCGACGTAGGCCTCCAGGAGCCATGTCCCCACGAGCTGGCCGGGACTCGCCAGGGGCGCGGGGCTGCCCTCAGCCACTGTGCGTCGGCCTCGACGAGACCACGTACCGCCCCGATCGCAGGCCGGCGCCCTGGCCGAAGAGGCGGTTGGAGGCGAGGCTGTCGTTGTCGAGGAACACCAGGGGCGTGGGTTCACCGGCCGTGGGGTTGAAGTAGTGATCCGGCTCCGTGGTCAGTCGCACCAGCCCGCGGTCGGAGTGTTCGGGCGCCACTCCGTCGAGGATCGTGAACATGCCGAGCCCGCACGCGAGCTGGCGTGGGCTCACCTGGGTCTCGACTCCCCCGTGGTCGAGCACGAGGTACTTCCGGGAGCCGAGCCGGAAGCCGACCCGGTCGACGCGGAAGACCTGGTTGCCGTCCAGGTACCACCGGACGACACCGCGAGCGCGGTCATACGAGATCTTCAGGTGGTGGACGTCGCGGGGCGACCGCCGCGCGACCGGGATCGTGTAGAGGAATGCCGCGTAGTTGCCGAACGTCGCGCGCGCGTTGGGCAGGCGCTCGTACCCGACGTACACCCGCTCGTTGCTCAGGAAGAAGTCGAAGGCGAGCCCGGTCTCCAGGTCCTGGGTGGGCATGCACACCGAGGACAGCCGCAGGTCATCATCGGGCCGGCGCACGGCCTCGCCGAACGGATGTCTGGCGGTGCCGTACAGCCCACCTGACATCCAGGTCTCGAACGACAGCTCGTGCCCGTCCTGGGCGTCGAAGCCGAGCACTCCGTGGGAGGACTGGTTGTTGGCGTAGACGAGCCACTTGACGTGGTCGAGCGTGCCGGGGAGGCCGCTGGGATCGTTCTGGCCCAGCGTCTGGCGGAACGCCGGCTCACCGGTGGTCGGGTTCGCCCCGCTGGCCACCACCTCAAGGCCCCGCCGGGAGGTGGTGGCGACGCCGTCCTGACCGATGAGCGGACCGAACGGCAGGAAGGTCCAGCGCGCGTCGGGACCGCTCGTGCTGAATCCGCCGGAGAAGTCGTCCCACACCGTGCGGTACCCGCCCCGGCCGCCCGCCTGGTCCTGACCGCCGGCCTGGTCCTGACCGGCCGCGGGGGACTCCGCCGTTGCGGCGACGGCCGCGCCGGCGGGGAGCGCCGTCGCGGCCAGGGCGCCGGAGATGCCCAGGAGGGCGGTCCTGCGATTGATCGACATTCTGCTTCCTTCCGGAGGTTGTCAGGTGGTGCGCGCCAGGACGGGTGATCGGCCTCGTGGACGATCCCGCGTCACGGGCGATGTCACGGCCGCCCGGTACCGAGCTGCCGGTTGATGTCGAGCAGCTCCGCGTCGGCGGTGACCGCCGCGCCGAAGCGGCGGAAACGCGCGCGCCGGCAGGCCCGCAGTGCCTCGGGGCTCTGCCTGCTCAGCGCATGCAGTTCGTGGGACAGCACGGCGCGCAGCCGGGCGGTGGCGTCCAGGGAGGCCGCGCCGACACCGCCGGGCGGCTCGGGGATGACGGCGTCGACGACACCCAGCCGGAGCAGGTCCGGGGCGTCGAGGCGCAGGGCCCTGGCGGCCGCCGGCGCCGCGGCCTCGTCCTTCCACAGGATCGAGGCACAGCTCTCCGGACTGACGACCGAGTAGGTGCTGCCGGAGAACATCAGCACCCGGTTGGCCAGCGCCAGCGCGAGCGCGCCGCCGTTGCCGCCCTCGCCGATGATGACGCTGACCACGGGCACCGACAGCGACGCCATGCAGCGCAGGCTTTCCCCGATGGCGGCGACCTGGCCGTGTGCCTCGGCCTCCCGGCCCGGGTGGGCGCCCGGGGTGTCGACGAGGGTCACGACGGGCAGGCCGAGTCTGTCCGCCAGCCGCATCAGCCGCGCCGCCTTGCGGTAACCGGCGGGCGAGACCATCCCGAAGTTGCGGGTGACGAGCTCGGCATCGGTGTGGCCCTTCTGGACGGCGACGACGATCGTCGGCACCCGGCCCAGCCACGCGACGCCCGCGACGACGGCGGGGCAGTCGCCGCCGATCCGGTCGCCGTGCAGTTCCTGGAAGTCGGTGAAGGCCCGCTCGAGGTAGTCCAGCGCGGTGGGACGGCTGAGTGTCCGGGCCCGGCCGACCTGCCGCCAGGGGTCGACCTTCGGAAGCTGGTCGGGTTCGGTGACGGTCAGCACCGGCAGCCGGGTACCGGCGGAACCCTGACCGCAGATCTTCGAACCGCCTATCCGCAGCAACCTCCCGAGCCGTGGACGCAGCTGCGGGCGGGTGACGATCCCGTCGAGCAGGCCGCGGGGCAGCAGGACCTCGGCCGTCTGCGGGTCCGGCGGCGCCCCCGCCCCGGTCGGCCGGGAGGCGACACCGCGGCCGGTGTAGCCGAGGCGCGCGGCCGGTTCGGCGAACACGATGTCGGCGAGACCGGCGAACGACGCCGCGACGCTGCCGAACGTCGGATCGGCGACGACGGCAACTGTCAGCAGCCCGGACCTGCTCACCTCGTCGACCGCCGCGGCGGTCTTGGCCATCTGCATCAGGGCGAGGGCGCCCTCCTGCACGCGGGCGCCGCCGGAGGACGTCACGACGACGAGCTCGCGTCGTTCGTCGACCGCGGCCTCCGCTGCCAGCGTCATCAGCTCGCCGACCGCGGTGCCCATGGTGCCCCCGAGAAAACGGACATCCATCGCGGCGATGACCACCGGTTGTCCCTCGATCGTCGCCCGTGCGCAGACGACGGCCTCGGGCAGGCCGGTCCGCGCCTGAGCCTGGGCGATGCTCTCGGTGTAGGGCGCCACCGCCACGAACTCGAGCGGATCGGTGTCGCTCACGGTGAACGGGAGCGGATCGACGCTTCCCGGGTCGGCGAGCTGTGCCACCCGTTCGGGAGCGCTGACCGGATGATGGTGCCCGCACCGGGGGCAGACATCGAGAGCGCGCCGCATCCGGTGACCGAAGATCAGATGTCGGCAGCCGTGGCACAGTACCCACTGCGCCACCACGGGGGTCGCGGTCGGTTCGGTCATGGTGAGCTCCTTCGGCACGCACCGCCGAGGTGGAGCGCGCAGGCGGCGCAGGGCCGGGTGGGGCAGGGCCGGGTGAGGCAGGGCCGGCAGGGCGGTCGGCGTCAGGCGGGGCGGTCAGATTCCGAGCACCTGGTGGGAGTAGGCGGCCGCGGCGGACTCGACCTGCAGCGCCTGGTGGCCGGCGATCGCGTTGATGTCCCGCCAGAAGCGCTGCACCGGGTTGTCGGCGGCCTGGCCGGTGGTGCCCACCCGCCGGAACAGCCGGTTCGCGACATCGACCAGCGTCTCGGTCGCCACGGCGCAGTCCCGCCAGCTGCGCATCGTCTGCGGGCCGCTCAGCGGACGACCGTCGTCCAGGAGCGCCGCCGCCCGGTCGAGCAGGAGCTCGGCAGCATCGATCGCGGTGGTGGCGTGGGCGAGGGTCACGTCATAGGTGGCGCGGTTGAAGGTCGGCATCCCGGGCAGCGCGGGCCGGGAAGCCCGCGCCGCCGCCTCGATCTTCGGGCTGACGTAGCCCAGCCAGGAGGCGAGCGCGCCCTTGGCGGCGCCGAGGGCGGGCGTGGCGAACATCAGCGTCGTGGCCTGCATCGGAACCGCGTGGCAGGACGCGGCGGAGTCCGCCGCCCGGCCGAGGAAGAGATCCTCCCGGCTCATCGTCCGTGCGTCCGGCACGAGGACGTCCTCGACGACGACGGTGTTGCTGCCGGTCGCGGCCATCCCGACGTTGCGCCACGTGTCGACCGTGCGCCAGGCCGACCGGGGCACCGCGAGCACCCGTGGCGCGGTGTCGTCCTGGCCGGTGGGGGTGGAGGCCAACAACGCCCAGTCGGCGTGATCGATCGCGCTGACGAACGGCCAGGTGCCGGACAGCCGGAACCCGCCGGCCACCCGCTCCGCCCGACCCGCCGGCGTCAGCGCCGCGACGAACAGCGCATCCGGGCCCTCCGCCCAGATCTCCTCACAGCCCCTGGCCGGCAGGTGCGCGGCCATCCGGGAGACGTGAGCGGCCAGCGAGGCGCACCACGCGGTGGCGGCGCAGCCCGAGCCGACGGTACTCACCGCCCGGTTGAGCTCCAGGAACGTACCTTCGCTCCCCCCTCGTCCACGCGGGACGAAATGGCGGGGGAAGCCGGCCGCCACCATCGCCTTCACCACGTCGGGGTCGAGCCGGCGGGCGGCCTCCGCGACGCCGGCCCTCCGGGCCGCGTCCGCGGCGACCTCCGATGCCGCCGCCGCGAGGCCGGTCGGGGTCGGATTGTGCTCCATCCAGGTTCACTCCTCGGCTCACGGATCTGACACGGAAGCGCCGCGCGGTGCCGGCGGCCCGGCTCGGGCCGCGACCGATCGCGGATTCTGTGCCGCAGACGCTGTCGGCCGCGGGTAGAGGATGCCTCGATATCCGCTGGAGTCCGCGGGACCCCCGGGCGCGACCGGCGCTCTAGTAAGGCTCGAGTTCGGGTCCGGATGCTACGGATCCGCGACGTCCGTCACGGGCCGCCCTCCCGGCGTTTCCCGAAGAACGGACTCCCAGATTGTTCCCACACATGCGTGACAGCCACGGGAGGTATTCGATGACCCGCCGGGTGGTGATTACCGGGATTGGCGTGAAAACGCCCGGGGCCAGTGATTCGAAGGAGTTCTTCAACCTGCTGACCGAGGGGCGGACAGCCACTCGTCGGATTTCCTTCTTCGATCCCTCCCCCTATCGTTCGCAGGTGGCCGGGGAGGCGGATTTCGACCCGGTGGCCGAGGGTTTCTCCCCGCTGGAGATCCGCCGCATGGACCGGGCCTCCCAGTTCGCGGTCTCCTGCGCCCGCTCCGCCGTGCGCGACAGCGGACACGACCTCGGCGCGGTGGACCCCTGCCGGGTGGGAGTCAGCCTCGGCAGCGCGGTCGCCGCGGCGACCAGTCTCGAGCAGGAGTACCTCGTCCTGTCCGACAGCGGCCGTCACTGGCTGGTGGACGAGTCGAACCTCTCGCCGCACATGTTCGACTATCTCGTCCCCAGTGTGATGCCGGCGGAGGTGGCCTGGACGGTCGGGGCGGAAGGCCCGGTGACCATGGTCTCCAACGGCTGCACGTCGGGGATCGACGCGGTCGGGTACGCCTCCCAGCTCATCCGGGAGGGCAGCGCCGACGTCATGGTCGCGGGTGCCGCCGACACGCCGATCACGCCGATCGTCGTCGCCTGCTTCGACGCCATCAAGGCGACGACGCCCCGCAACGACGACCCGGAGCACGCGTCCCGGCCGTTCGACGGCTCCCGCAACGGCTTCGTGCTGGCGGAGGGGGCGGCGATGTTCATCCTCGAGGAACGGGAGAACGCGCTGCGCCGCGGCGCCCACCTCTACGCGGAGATCACCGGATATGCCACCCGGTGCAACGCCTACCACATGACCGGCCTGAAGACGGATGGCCGGGAGATGGCAGAGGCCATCCGGGTCGCCCTGGAGCAGGCGCGGACCGATCCGACCGACATCGACTACATCAACGCCCACGGCTCGGGGACGAAGCAGAACGACCGCCACGAGACGGCCGCGTACAAACGCAGTCTGGGCCAGCACGCCTATCAGGTGCCGATCAGCTCCATCAAGTCGATGGTGGGCCATTCCCTCGGCGCGATCGGGTCGATCGAGATCGCCGCCTGTGCGCTCGCGATCAACTATGGCGTGGTGCCGCCCACGGCGAATCTTCACACCGCCGATCCGGAGTGCGATCTGGACTACGTACCCCTGACCGCCCGCGAGACGCCGGTACGCAATGTGCTCACCGTCGGCAGCGGGTTCGGGGGCTTCCAGAGCGCGATGGTGCTGCGCGGTCCGGTGGTCGCGTGAGCGGGCCACGCACGGCCTCCCCCACGGTCCCGGGAGCCGCGCGGAACGCGGCAGGGGATGCCCACGAACCGGTCGTCGTCACCGGCATCGGTCTGCTGGCGCCGAACGGCGTGGGCCTGGAGCCGTACTGGGCCGCGCTTCTCGCCGGACGCAGCGGCATCCGGACCCTGGACCGGTTCGACGTCTCCCGGTACGACGTCCGGCTCGCGGGCCAGATCGACGCCTTCGACCCGGCGCAGCACCTGCCGAGCCGGCTGCTGCCGCAGACGGATGTGTCCACCCGGCTCGCGCTGGTGGCCGCCGACTGGGCGTTGCGGGACGCGGGAATCGAGCCGGGTGACCTCGTCGACTACGCCACCGGCGTGGTGACCGCGAACGCCGCCGGCGGTTTCGAGTTCACCCACCGCGAGTTCCAGAAGCTCTGGTCGCGCGGCCCGTCGTCGGTCAGTGTCTACGAGTCCTTTGCCTGGTTCTACGCGGTGAACACGGGCCAGATCTCGATTCGTCACCAGTTCCGCGGCCCGAGCAGCGCGTTCGTCGCCGAGCAGGCCGGGGGGCTCGACGCCCTCGGGCATGCCCGGCGCACGGTGCGCCAGGGAACACCGGCCGTGGTGGCCGGCGGGGTGGACTCCGCCCTGGATCCCTGGGGCTGGGTCTCCCAGATCGCCAGTGGCAGGCTGAGCCGAGCCACCGACCCGGAGCGGGCCTACCTTCCGTTCGACGTCGCGGCGGGCGGCTACGTACCGGGCGAGGGCGGTGCGCTGCTGCTGCTGGAGGCGGCGTCGGCGGCTCGGGCCCGCGGGGTCCGCCGGCTCTACGGAGAGATCGCCGGCTACGCGGCCACCTTCGACCCGCCTCCCGGATCGCCTCGCCCGCCCGGCCTGCGCCGGGCCATCGAGCTGGCGCTGCGGGACGCCGGGACGGAGCCGGGCGAGATCGACGTCGTCTTCGCCGACGCGGCCGGGGTGCAGCCGCTGGACCGCGCGGAGGCGGAGGCCATCGGCTCCGTGTTCGGGCCCGGCGCGGTACCCGTCACCACACCGAAGCCGCTGACGGGCCGGCTGTACTCGGGTGGCGGCCCGGTGGACGTCGCCACGGCGCTGCTCGCCATCCGCGACGGGGTGCTGCCGCCGACAGCGGGCAGCGCGGACATTCCCGCGGACTACCGGATCGACCTTGTGCGCGGCGAGCCCCGCCCCGCGTCGGTCACCACCGCGCTCGTCCTCGCTCGGGGGCGCTGGGGTTTCAACGCCGCCGTCGTCGTACGCGGGGTCGGGCGGCAGAACCCGTCTCCGGGCCCGCACGAGCCACACCCGTCCTGACAGGAGATGACCGTGATGCCAATGACGATCGACGACCTGCGCCGCATCCTCGTGGAGTGCGCGGGTGACGTGCAGGAGGGCGAGCCCGCCGGCGACATCCGCGACGTCGCGTTCGAGGAGCTCGGGTACGACTCGCTCGCGCTGATGGAGACCTCCGCCCGGATCACGACGGAGTTCGGCGTGGCCGTTCCCGACGATCGGCTCGCTGACCTGCGTACTCCGCGCGAACTGCTCGATCTGGTCAATGATGCGCTCGTCCAGGCCGGCTGAGGGAACGGTGACCGACCAGTTCCGGGAGGTCATGGCGCGGCTGCCCACCGGAGTCACCATCGTGACCGCTCGTGACGCGGACGGGCAGCCGCACGGGATGACAGTGAGCGCCTTCTGTTCCGTCTCGCTCGATCCGCCCCTGCTCCTCGTCTGCCTGTCCAGGACGGCGCGGTGCTTCCCGGTCCTCGCCCGTGCCGGCCGGTTCGCCGTCAGCATCCTGCGGGACCGGCACGAGCCGCTCGCCCGCCGCTTCGCGAGCGGTGACCTCGACAAGTTCGGCGCGGGGGGCTTCGTGGCGACGCCCGGGAACGCTCTGATCGTCAAGGACGCGCTGGGGGCGGTCGAGTGCCGGGCGGAGGCCCGGCACGACGCCGGTGACCACGTGATTCTCGTCGGGACGGTGCTCGACTGTTTCGTCACCGATCCCGGTGCGCCGGCGGTGTACTTCGACCGGCGCTTCGTCGGGATCGCCGCGCGCCCGCTCTCGCTGGAGGGGGGCGTGCGTGCGACCTGAACCCGATGGCTACGACGAGCTGCTCGCCCTGGACGGGAGGCGCCTGCGGGAGGTGCTGGCACACAGCGAGATACCGGCGCTGCTGATGACCGTCGCCCATCTCACCGGTGACGCCGGGATCCTGCCGGACGATCTGCGCACCCCGGGGTGGCTGACGGTCCCGCAGGGTGGGCTGGACGAGACCCGCCGCCTCGCGGCCGTGGAGGCAGCCGCGGCCGCGCTGGACCGGCTGCGCGGGCCGGTCCCCGCACCGGGGCGGCCTGACCCGGAGCTGTTGCGGGCCATTGTCACCTGGGCGATGGGCCCCGACGTCGACGACCTCCTGCCGATGATCGCCGAGGAGATCGCGCTGCCCGCCCATGATCCGAAGGCACCCTCCTGGCGCCTTCCCGACGTCATCCCCCAGGGGGGAGGGGAACCCTTCGAGGTGGCGATCGTGGGAGCCGGGTTCAGCGGTCTGCTCGCCGCCTACCGGCTCTCCCAGGCCGAGGTGCCCTTCGTCATCTACGAGAAGAACCCGGACGTCGGCGGGACCTGGTTCGAGAACACCTACCCGGGATGCAGAACCGACGTCGCGAGCCACCTCTACAACTACTCGTTCGCTCCGAACGCCGACTGGCCGGACTTCTTCTGCAGGCATGACGTCGTGCTGGACTACCTCCGCGACTTCGTCAAGGAGGCCGCTCTCACCGAGCACATCGAGTTCGGCACCGAGGTACGCGCG
The DNA here is from genome assembly GCF_041008525.1 of Parafrankia sp. FMc2. NCBI lineage: Bacteria > Bacillati > Actinomycetota > Actinomycetes > Frankiales > Frankiaceae > Parafrankia > Parafrankia sp. FMc2. Next base: position 23,391 of record NZ_JBFLUG010000026.1, read on the forward strand.
CTGCAGTGGGATGACAGGGCGGGCACCTGGCAGGTGCGCACGCGGGGCCCACGAGGTGAGGGGACCCGCACCTTCCGCGCCGTGATCAGTGCGGTCGGCCAGCTCAACCGGCCGCGGACACCCGACATCCCCGGCCGCGGCGAGTTCCGCGGAGCCGCCTTCCACTCCGCACGCTGGGACCACTCCGTCGACCTGGCCGGTAAGAGGGTCGCCGTCATCGGTACTGGCGCGAGCGCGTTCCAGATCGTGCCGGAGATCGCCGGATCCGCGGCCGAGCTCGTCGTCGTGCAACGGAACCCGCCGTGGCTGCGTCCCACACCGACCTACCGCGACCCGGTTTCACCGGAGGCCAGGTTCCTGTACCACGCACTGCCGTTCTATCTGCAGTGGCACCGCTTCTGGCTGCTGGCCCCGGGGCTGCGCGGAATACTCGAGGGCTGGATCGTCGACGGAGACTTTCCGCCCACTGAGCGATCGGTGTCCGCGCTGAACGAACAGATCCGCACGGCACTCGAACAGGCGATGCTGGCGCAGCTCGTCGACGCCCCCTGGCTGACCGAGAAGGTGATTCCCCGTTACCCGGTCGGAGCGAAGCGCGTCCTGCGGGATGACGGCTCCTGGCTGGCGACCCTGAAACGGGCCGACGTGCAGCTCGTGACCGCGCCGATCGACCGGATGACATCCACCGGAATCGTGGCCGGCGGCGAACACATCGACGTTGACGTCGTCGTCTACGCGACCGGTTTCGAAGCCTCCCGCTTCCTGGCGCCGATGCAGGTGACCGGCCGCGACGGCGTGGACCTGCACGAGATGTGGAACGGCGAGCCGCGAGCGTACCTCGGTATCTCGATTCCCCGTTTTCCCGGTTTCTACTGCATGTACGGGCCCAACACGAATCTGGTCGGACAGGGCGGAAGTATCGTGTACTTCGCGGAATGCGCGATCTCCTACATCCTGGATGCGGTTCGCCGGCAGGCAACGGGCGTCGTACCAGAAGTACGCCAGGACGCCCACGACCGTTACAACACCTGGGTGGACGAGGCGAGCGGAAAGCGTTCGTGGGGCTGGTCAAAGGTCGGCGGCTGGTACAACGAGGACGGCCGCTCGGCCACGAACTGGCCGTTCACCGCGAGCGAGTACTGGCACAGAACCCGCACCGTCGACCCCGCCGTACACCATTTCCTCCGGTACGGGAGCGACGGCGGGCAACCCGGAGGAGTTCTTCCGCCGACCAGACGATCCGGAGGCGAGTAGATGCCGACGCAGAGGGAACCACTGGTCATCGCCGCCACCCGGGTGGCGGAGACGGCCGGCCGTCTCGCCACCACCATGGAAAGCTCACGCAGGCTCGACCCGGACGTCTTCAAGGCCTTCGTCGACGCCGGTCTCCTGCGCCATTTCGTCCCCGTTGATGCCGGCGGGCGGGACGGCACGTTCACCGACCTGCTACCCGCCGTCGCCGCGATCGGGGAACGCTGCACCGCATCGGCCTGGTGCGCCTCGCTCTTCGCCAGCTCGCCGAGGTTCGTCGAGTTCCTGCCTCCCGCCGGCCAGCGGGAGGTGTGGGCGCAGGGGCCGGATGTGGCGGTGGTCTGCTCCGTCGTGCCGTGCGGCACGGCCGTTCGCGAGGCGGCGGGCCTGCGGGTGAGCGGCCGGTGGCCCTACCTCAGCGGGGTCGAGTTCGCGGACTGGCTGATCGTCTGTGCACAGGTCGCCGGAACCGAACCACCGGAGCTGCGCCTGGTGGCGGTACCAGCCGCGCAGTGCCAGGTCGAGGACACCTGGTTCAGCGTGGGCATGCGGGCCACCGGCAGCAACACGGCTGTGCTCCATGACGTTCTGGTTCCGCCGCACCGGGAGTTCGCCTGGTCGGAGGTCTTCGCCGGCCGCCCGGCGCGGGAGTCGGCACCGCGGCCCGACCCGGGTCTGGCTCCGTTGCCCGCGGTGAACGGCCTGACCTTCGTCGTCCCGGCGCTCGGCGCGGCGCGGGGTGCGCTCGCCGAGCTCACCCGGTACCTGGAAAACAAGATCCAGAACGCGCCCAGGCTGCCGGGAATGCCCGGGGTGCAGGGAAACCTGGCGACCTACGAGGGTGCGCTGACCCGGTCCGCGGCCGAGATCGACGCCGCGCAGCTGGTGCTCGAGCGGGCCGCCGCCGCGGCCGACCTGCGCGGCGGCCTCGGCCGCGCCGCAGCGGTGCGCAACGCCCGTGACGGCGCGTTCGCCATCGACCTGCTCGTCACGGCGACGAACCGGATCTACCGGACCGCCGGGACGGCCGGTCAGGCCGCCGGGGGGGCGCTGGAACGGATGTGGCGGGACGTGAACTCCGTCGCGACCCACCAGGCGCTGCAACCCGAGCCGGCGGCTCGCAACTACCTGCGGGCCGTGTTCGAGTCCGGAGCCGGATGAGCCGCGGAGCAGGCTCACCCGGGGCCGGGACCGGGACCGGGACCGGGTTCTCCCGGGACGACAGATTTCACCAGGCAGAGGAGGAAACCCTGATGGCGCCAGAGATCACGCCCGATCACATCATGCAGATCGGCATGGGATTCGAGGCATCGAAGACGCTGCTGAGCGCGGTCGAGCTCGGAGTCTTCACCGAGCTGGCCAAGGCACCGGGCGACGTCACGGCGCTGCGGGAGCGGCTCGGGCTGCACCCCCGGGGAGCGCAGGACTTCTTTGACACACTGGTCGCGCTCGGACTGCTCCGCCGGGTCGGCGGCATCTACCACAACACCGAGGAGACCGCCCGTTTCCTGGACCGCGGAAACGCCGAGTACAACTACTGCGGCAGCCTGCTGGAAATGGCCAACGGCCGTCTGTACGGAATCTGGGGGAGCCTCACCGAGGCGCTGCGGACCGGCATCGCCCAGGACGAGTCGAAGGCCACCGGGCAGGACACGTATGGCGCGCTGTACGCCGACCGGGAGCGCCTGCGCCAGTTCCTCGCCTCGATGACCGGCGTCAGTCACGCCGCGAACCTCGCCATCGCGCGGCAGTTCCCGTGGAAGGACTATTCGACGGTCGCCGACATGGGCACCGCCCAGGGCGACCTGGCCACGCAGATCCTGCTGGCGAACCCGCACCTGAGCGGTGTCGGTTTCGATCTCCCGCCGACCGGCCCGATCTTCGCCGACTACATCGCCGGGCACGGCCTTCAGGACCGGCTGACCTTCGTGGGCGGCGACTTCTTCGTCGACGACTTCCCGCGGGCGGACGTCATCGCGTTCGGGCACATCCTGCACAACTGGGATCAGGAGCGCAAGGAGCTCCTGCTGGCCCGGGCCTGGCAGGCTCTGCCCAGCGGCGGGGCGGTGGTCGTGTACGACACGCTCATCGACGACGACCGGTCGGCGAACGCCTTTGCCCTGCTCATGAGCCTGACCATGCTTTCGGTCACCGACGGGGGCTTTGGCTACACGGCGGCCGACTGCGAGAGGTGGCTGCGCGCCGCCGGGTTCAGCCAGATCCGAACCGAGCATCTGACCGGCCCGGATTCGATGGTGGTCGGCATCAAGGAGTAGCAGACCCCGGCGGCGACGCCTGTGCTACGTTCTGCCCGGTTCAGGCCGGCGGCGGTCCCGACCGCGCCTGGGGCCGTTCAGCCGGTCGCGCGCAGAATCCATCGAAAGGAATTTACCCATGAGTCCCGACCAGACAGCTGCCGCGCCCCGCGGCGGAATTTCGGGGATCGACGAGAACCTGGGCGACAACGAGAGGATCGTTACTGAGTTCATCCGGTTCTTCTACAACGAGAAGGACTTCGAGCGCGCGCTCGGGCTGCTTGCCGAGAACTTCGTGAACCATCACCCCGGTGTCGGTGTCGGTCGGGTCCGGACGGTGGAGACCTTCCGCGAGATGGCGGCCAATCCCTTCCCGGACTTCTCCCTCACCATCGCGCGGATGATCGCGCGGGACGACCAGGTCTGGACCCACAGCGTGGCACGCATTGCCCCTGACGCGCCGCCGTCAGTCGTCGTCGACATCTGGCGGATCGAGGACGGGCTGCTCGCCGAGCACTGGGACGTCGGCCAGGCGGTGCCCGCGGGGACCTCCCTGGACGACATGATCTCCGATGCGCGGCCGCCCGAGGAGCGGACATGACCAGTGACGGAGCTCCCGCCGCTTCCACCACCATGCGCGCGGTCAGTCAACGGACGTTCGGCGGACCGGACGTTCTCGAGATCGTCGAGGTGGAACGGCCCCGACCGCGCCTGAACGAGGTACTCGTGCGGGTGCGTGCCGCCGGCGTCAACCCGATCGACGCCCATGTTCGATCCGGCGTTCTCCCCCTGCTCGGCGCACCGCCGTTCACCGTCGGCTGGGATGTGTCGGGAGTGGTCGAGGAGGTCGCGCCGGGAGTCACCCGGTTCACGGTCGGCGACGAGGTGTACGGCATGCCGCGGATACCGTACGCCGCCAGCGCCTACGCCGAGTACGTCGCGGCCCCGTCGCGTCAGCTGGCGCACAAGCCCGCGGCGCTGACGCACGTCGAGGCCGCCGGCCTCCCGCTCGCCGGGCTGACCGCATGGCAGGCGCTGGTGGACTGCGCCGGGCTGGCGGCCGGGCAGCGGATCCTCATCCACGGCGGTGGCGGTGGTGTCGGGCATCTGGCGATCCAGATCGCCAGGCATCGCGGGGCGGAGGTCGTCACCACCGCCAGTGCGGCCAAGCACGACTTCGTGCGCCAGCTCGGCGCCGACCAGGTTGTCGACTACCGCGCCGTCGACTTCGGCACGGTCGTGGAGCCTGTCGACGTCGTTCTCGAGACTGTCGGCGCCCACACGGCCCAGCGTTCCCTCGACGTGCTGCGGCCCGGCGGTGCGCTGATCACGATCGTCGACATGCGCGACGCCGACCTGGCCCGGCAGGCGGCCCGGCGGGGAGTCAGGTTCTTCGGCGTCACCGCCGAACCGGACCACGTCGGTCTTGCGGCGCTGGCCGAACTCGTCGACAGCGGGAAGCTGAAGCTGCACGTCGGGCATGTCGCTCCGCTCGCAGACGTGTCGAGAATCCACCGGATCCTCGACGCCGGATCCACGACCGGAAAGGCTGTTCTCACCCTCTGACCAGCAGTCGAGCGCGAGCACGGCGGCGTCGGGCCGGGCGGCGCGCCGCCCCGGAACGAAACAGCCCGGGCTGTCAGGCGCCCAGGGGCGGCTCGGCCGGGAAGCCGGCGGCCCGCGCCACCGCGGCGGCCTCACCTCGGGAGTCGACCCCGACCTTCTTGAGAATGTTCGCCACGTGGAACTTGACCGTGTGCTCGCTGATATGCAGCCGGTTGGCGATGGCCCGGTTCCGCAGACCGCTCGCCAACTGATGCAGAACATCCAGTTCGCGCGGGTTGAGCCCACTGAGCCGGTTGTTCCCGAGCTCGCCCCGTCCGCTCTCGGGCGCGGCCAGCGGCAGCTGGACGGTGACGATCGTTCCCCAGCCGGCGACGGAGTCGACGTCGATCAGGCCGTTCAGCGCGACCACCCGGTCGGTGAGGCGGTGTATCGCGAGCGCGTCGGAGGTCAGGCGCCCCGGGCCGTCGTCGCGGACGACCGTCCGCAGCTCGGTGTCGGTGACCTGCCAGCTCACCCGGATCCGGCGCACATCGCCCTGCTCCAGCATCGCGAGAACGGTGCCCCGGCCCGTGGTGCGGGCGACCCGCGCGATGTCCGGCGGCAGCATCCGCCGCGCGCCGTCGAGGAGGCTGAACTCGACGGCGACGTCGCTGTAGCGGGACAGCAGCCCGAGCATGTCCGAGAGCCGGCCGAAGGCCTCGTCGACCACCTCCTCACGCGTGCCCAGATCGTCCTCACTCGCCGACCGCAGCTTCACCAGCGCCGACGCCGCCAGGTCGACCGCCGTGCGGCGGGCCACGCCGTCATCGAGGCTGTTCGTGCGCAGGACACCGAGGACCCCGGTCAGCGTGGCGACGTGCGCGTCCGTCAGATCGGCGATCGCACGGGCCTGTTCGCTGTTGGCGATCCAGGGGGTGTTCACGGGCAGCGCCGCCGGGAACAGCTCCAGGACGCGGCGGGTGGCCAGATCCCACAGCTGTTGGATCACCTCGAGCGCGACATCGTCCGGTCTGCGGTCCCCGTCGGTGAGAACGGTGAGCAGGGCACCGGCCGAACCGGGCGGCGCGGCCGCGGCGGCGAGCACCGGCCGGTGCGCACCGGCGACGTGGGCCTCCCCGAACCAGGGCTGGCCGACGTCGACATGGGTCGCCAACCTGGTCAGCTCGACGGAGGTGACATCGCCGCCGGGGTCACCGTGCAACCAGATCGGCGATTTCGGGCAGTCGCCGGTGAACATGACCAGGGCGTTGTGCGACGCCAGGCCATCAATGCAGTCCGAAAGCGCGGGCAGTATCCCCCTCAACGGCGCCCGGAGCAGCCTCGTCGCCACCGACAACACATACCGCGGATCCGTCCAGTCCGGTTGTTGGGGCATGGCTTGTTGGGGCATGGCCGGATGATAGCTGCCACGCCCATCCCATCCTCCCATTCCTTCGGCTAGTTGGTACCGGCTCGAACGAGTAGTGACCGCCGGCTCCCCGCTCTGCTCGACTTGCCCGGGCATCGGGCGACGGGATGCCCTCCAGGACTCCGAAAGGTGTAACTCATGGCTGAGATCCAACCGAGCGAGAACATCGCTCTCGTCACCGGTGGTAACAAGGGAATCGGCCGGGAGGTCGTCCGCCAGCTCGCCGCCGCCGGCATGACCGTGTATCTCGGTGCCCGACATGCCGACCGCGGGCGTCAGGCGGCCCAGGAGCTCGCCGGCAGCGGCAGCGACGTCCGGTTCCTCCAGCTCGATGTCACCGACCAGAACCAGGTCGACGGCGCGGCGCTGCGCATCCGGGACGAATGTGGCCGCCTCGACCTGCTGGTGAACAACGCCGGCATCGTCGTGGAGTGGGGCGTGCCGATATCGGACGTCACCGCCGCGCTCGTGCGCGCTGCCTACGAGACGAACGTGTTCGGGGTCGTCGCGGTGACCCAGGCATGCCTGCCGCTGCTGCGGTGTTCGGCGGACCCCAGGATCGTGAACGTCTCCAGCCCGTTGGGCTCGCTGGCGTTCCTCAGCGACCAGAAGAACCCGATCTCCACCCGTCATCTGCTGCCCTACAGCTCGTCGAAGGCAGCACTGAACGCGATCACCGTGCTCTACGCCAACGCCCTGCGCGAGGAGGGAGTGCGGGTCGACGCGGTCAGTCCGGGTCTGGTGGCGACCGACCTCAACGCCCGCTCGCCCTTCAGCCGCGGTGTGCTGACACCCGAGCAGGGGGCCGCGGTCGTGGTCGGGCTCGCGCGCGGGGACGCCGAAGGCCCGGCGGGGGCCTTCCACAGCCATGACGGCTCGTCCTGGCAGACGCTTCCCTGGTGATCACGCCGGCCCGCGCCGGGTGGCCCGGGACGTGGGTCCGGCGCGGCGGATCACCGTCGCAGCAGGGTGACCGTGGCGAGGGCGAGGATCTGGTCGCCGTGGCCCGCGTCGGTGACCTGAACCGTCACGACGGAGTGGTCGCCCGCGTCGCGCAGGACCGTGCCGGTCGTCCGGGCTGGTCCGGTCCGCACCTGGGAGAGGAAGTGGATCTGCAGGTCCGTCGCCGCCAGGCCGGGGCGCATAGCCTCCGCCGCGGCTTCGATCATCACGGCCAGGGCTCCACCGAAGATCGTGCCGATGCTGTTGGTCACGGACGGCGTGCGGTCCAGATCGAACCGGCCGAGGCGCGGCTCGAGCAGCCGCAGCCCCAGCCGCTCGTGGAGGGAGCCCTCGACCGGCGCCCGCACACCGGTGTGCCGGACCTGCCCGATCCACCTTCCCGGGTCGTAGTCGTCCATGCCGGCGGCCGCGGTCCGCGGAAGGCGGGCAAAGCTGATCAGGCCGGCGCCGGCCCTGGTCAGGCCGACGGGAACCGCCGACGGCTCCGCCTGATCGATCAGCCACTGGAGCTTCTCGATGTCGTCCACCCCGTGCCCGTCGTAGACGGCGGCGGAGGCGATGGCGACCTTCTTCCCGACCCGCACGAGCTGGTTATCCACCACGATCGGGCCTTCGGTGATCGGACCCGCGCCGTGCAGTGAGATGTCCTGGGTCGCGGTCCAGTCAGGCCGACAGGTGATCATCGTGGGGTGTGACGCCCCGATGTCGAAGATGGTCAGGATCATGCCCGGCGAGACGGAACCCCCCGGCGAACGGACAGCGTCCGTGAGCGGCGCCGTCATCAGGCAACGCCGCTCGGAGACGATCAGCTCCGTGAGCGCCGCGTCCCCGACGAAGCTGCGGCGCGGCGCTGCTTCCGGGGACGGCGCTGCTTCCGGGGACGGCGCTGCTTCCGGGGACGGCGCTGCTTCCGGCGCGTCTGCCTCGGGCGTCATACAGCACTCCGATCTGAGCCGCCGGCTCGTCGCAGCAGAGTCCACGAAGGCGCGGAACAGCGCCTTGCGCGGTCTCGGAACGCGCCCCGGAGCCGCCCGATCAGCAGCGCCCATCCACCGGGTTAGCTGGTGACGCCGGACTGGTGACGCCGGATTCGACGTTACCCGGAGGAACACGGTCGGCGCGCGGCCCCGGTCCTGAGACTCCGGGCACCCTCATGGACCCGAGCGACCCGCGCCGACCTGGCCCTGCGCATGCGGAGGGGCACCGGACGCCGCCGCGCCTATGCCGTGACCGTCACCGTTCCGGTCATCGACGGATGGATCTCGCAGATCACCGTGAACGTTCCGGCCTTGCTGAACGTGACCGTGGCGCTCTGGCCCTGCTGGAGCCGGCCGGTGTCGAAGCCGCCCTCCGCGGAGGTCCAGGTGTGCGGGGCACTGTCGTTGTTGACGACGGTGATCGTCTGCCCGACCTTGAAGGTCGCGGTCTGCGGGCTGAAGGCGAAGTTCTCGATGGTCACGGTCGTGGCGCTCTGAGCACCGCCTGCCGGTGCTCCGGTGGCAGCCGCGGCCGGGGTCGTGCTCGACGGGTGCGACCCGTAGGACGACGACGAGTGGTTCGCGCCAGCTGTCGTCGCGGCCGCCGGAGCTGACGAGTTCGGCGTGACCCCGGCGGCGGTGTCCGTATCGTCGGAACCTCCGCAGGCGCCCAGTGCGAATGCCAACGCGGCGCCGACGACGGCAAGGCGAAGCGGAGCCCCCGCCATTCCCGTCCGGCGTCCTCGGGTCATGTCTCTGAGGTTCACAGCGTCTCCTCGCTCATCGTCATCCGCCCTTTCCGGTGCTGTGGCACGGAACGATGAGCGGATCGGCTGAGGACCATGCTGCTGCCCCGGATCCGATTCGCATGCGCTCTGTCACTCCCGCGACCGGTCGCTCAGGCGACGTCCGACGAGCTCGCGATGAGATAGCTGGCGAGACCACCAGCCTCGACCCACCTCGTCCACCTCGCCCGTGGCGGAGTCCGGGTCACACCCGCAGCGGGGCCCGGGCGAACTCCGTCAGGCCGTCGGCGAAGGTGACCGTGGCCTGGTAGCCGAGAACGTCACGGGCGCGGGCTGACGAGGCGGTCACATGGCGGACGTCGGCCGCCCGGTAGCGACCAGTGATCACCGGGTCCGGGCCGCCGTACGCGCGGGCGAGCGCCTCCGCCATGTCGCCGATGGTGCGCGGCTGGCCGCTGCCGATGTTGAGGGCCCGCAGCCGCCCGGGCTCGGCGGCCCGGGGGGACAGTGCCAGGGCGGTGGCCCTGGCGACATCCCGGACATGGACGAAGTCGCGGAGCTGAGCTCCGTCCTCGAAGATCTGCGGGGGCTCACCCCGTGCCAGGGCGCTGCGGAAGATCGACGCGACGCCGGCGTAGGGGGTGTTCCGCGGCATCCGCGGGCCGTAGACGTTGTGATAGCGCAACGCGACCACTGATCCACCGCTGGCTGCCGCCCAGACGGCGGCGAGGTGTTCCTGCGCGACCTTGCTGGCGGCGTAGACGCTGCGCGGGTCGAGCGGCGCGTCCTCGTGCACCAGTGTCGGCTCCAGCGGACGTCCGCAGTCGGGGCAGCCTGGTTCGAACCGTCCGGACCGCAGGTCGCCCTCGGCTCGGGGGTTGGGTCTGACCGGGCCGTCGGCCGGGCACCGGTACGCGCCCTCGCCGTAGACGACCATCGAGCTCGCCAGCACCAGCCGGTGTACGCCGCGGCGGGCCATCGCGGCGAGCAGGACGGCCGTGCCGAGGTCGTTGTGGCTGGCGTAGGCGGGCAGGTCGTCGAGGTCGACGCCGTGGCCGACCTTCGCGGCGAGATGGCACACGGCGTCCACTCCGTCGAGTGCGGACGCGACGTCGCCCGCGTCGCGGACGTCGCCGACGACAAGCTCGGCCGGCAGGTTCTCCGGGGTCGGGCGGGTCCGGTGGACGGCGGGGTCCAGCGCGTCGAGGACCCGGACCTGCTCCCCCGCCGCCACCAGCGCCTCGACGAGATGGGACCCGATGAAACCGGCACCGCCGGTGACGAGGATGTGCACGCTGGCGACGCTAGGTGCCGACGAGGCGCCGCGGGCCCCCGCGGGTCCTTACGAGCCGAGGAAACCGGAGCGGGCCGCGTCGCCGGCACGGACGAGGCGGGCGAAGTGCCGCCCGGCGGCCCGCCAGGTCTCCGCGACGTCGAAACCGCTGGCGGCGGCGAGTCCGGCGATCCCGTCGACGCCCACTCCGGCCCAGCGCAGCGGGGCGCTGACGAGGCCCGCGGCCGCCAGCCGGGTCCAGTAGGAGCCGGTCGGTGCGCCTGGCGGGTCGAGTTCGACCAGCACGGTGCCGTCCGAGGCCAGCAGCAGGGCGATCCGGTTCAGCAGCCGGCGGGGGTCGCCGCCGATCCCGATGTTGCCGTCGACGAGCAGTGCCTCGCGCCACCGGCCGGCCCCGGGGAGCGGGCCGAAGACGTCGCGGCACAGCGCCGAGGCACCTGACCGCCGGGTCAGGAGGACGGCGAAGGGAGCGATGTCGATGCCGAGGACGGGGATTCCGCGGGCGGCGAGGGCGGCCACGAGACGTCCCGGCCCGCAGCCGACGTCGAGGGCGGGGCCGTGACATCGGGAGAGCACCGACTCGTCGGCGGCCGAGGCCGGGCTCAGCCACTGGTCGACGCGCAGTGCCCGCCACTGCCCGTGCTGCCGGGCGAGGAGCGGGCTGCCCGGTGCACGCAGCGCGGCGTCGTAGACGGCACCCGGCGACGCCACGCCCGCGACCGCGGCCCCGGCTCCCACCCCGGACGATGTCCGGACGCCGGTTCCCACCCCGGCTGCTGCCCGGACGCCGGTGCCGGAGCTGGTGACGGCGGTGTTGTCGGCCCTCATCCTGAGTGCGTCAGACGTGTCTCGTCGTGGGCGCGGAGGCCGGTGGCCTGGAAGGAGCGGGCCAGGGTGGCGAACCGCCCGTCCGGTGCCAGGTTCGCGACCAGCTCCACGTCGGGGGCGGTGTCGACGTCCCGCAGCGCGGGAAGATCCACCACGCGCAGGCCGGCGGCGCCGAGCCGGGCACGTTGCACGGCGCCGGTGTCGGGGCGGGATGTCGCGACTCCCCGGACGAGGCTGCCATCTGCCGCGCGCAGGCCGAGCGCCCACCAGCCGCCGTCGAGCGCCGGGCCGAGGACCGCGTCCGTGCGGAGCAGCGTGCGGCAGGCCGCGGCCAGGGTGTGGGCACGTACCTGCGGGGTGTCCATCCCGATCACCAGGGCCGGTTCGCCGCGGGCGGTGTCGAACGCGGCGGCGAGCCGTTCGTCGAACGGGCCGCCGGCCTGGGCGACGACGGGCAGGTGGGCCGGCAGCCAGTCGCCGGGTGTCCCGTCGAGAACCACCAGGGGACGCACCGGTAGCTCGGGATGGCAGCTCGCGCAGGCCGCCACGACGGCGTCCAGGGTGTCGGCGAGCGCGGCCGCGGCCAGCGCTGACGCCTGTTCTGGCCGGTAGGGGGGCGTCAGGCGGGTCTTCACCCGGCCTGGCCGTGGCTCCTTGGCGATGACGATCAGCGTCACGGGATGCCGCGTCACGGGATGCTCCGCAGCACTGCCGACATGTCCCGCACGGCCCGGGCGGTGCCAAGGGCGGTCCCGGTGACCTTCGAGCGGCCCCGGCGGGGCAGGTACGGGACGTCGACCTCGGCGATGCGCCAGTCGGCGGCGGCGGCCCGGGCGAGCAGCTCCAGCGGATAGCCGAACCGGCGGTCCGCCACGCCGAGGGCGAGCAGGGCCTCGCGCCGGGCGACGCGCATCGGACCGATGTCGCGGACGGGCGCCCCGCAGCGCCGGCGGAGCTGGCGGGCGACGATCGCGTTGCCGGTGCGGGCGTGCAGCGGCCACGCGCCACGCTGCGTGGTCCGGCGCCGGCCGACGACGAGATCGGCCTCGCCGGCGGCGACCGGGCCGACGAGGCGCGGCAGTTCCGTCGGGTCGAGCGAGGCGTCGGCGTCGCAGACGCAGACGAGGGGGGCGCGGGCGGCGAGCAGACCGGCGTGGACGGCCGCCCCGTACCCGCGCATCGGCACCTCGACGACCTGTGCGCCCAGCCCTCGGGCCAGGGCGGCGGAGCCGTCGGTGGAGCCGTTGTCGGCGACGATCGCGCGGTAGCCGGCCGGGATCCGCTCCAGGACCCAGGGCAGGGCGGCGGCCTCGTCCAGACACGGCAGCACGACGTCCACCTGGTGGACAGCGCCGGCGCTCGGCGGCGCCTGACGTTCAGTGAGCATGGTCGGCAGGCTAGTGACGGAACGTGCTGACAGTTCTTACAGAACGGAGACGTCCTCGGCGGCGCGGTCTGCTTATTACGAAGCACGAACGGACACATGGGCGGCCCTCGGCGGGGGCTGTCGGGACGTCTACCGTGGGCGGATGGCCCGGGTGTTGCTCGTCGAGGATGACCCGACCGTCGCGGACGTCGTCGGCCGCTACCTTTCCCACGCCGGCTTCGAGGTGGACCGGGCCGGCGACGGCCACACGGCCCTGGCGCTCGCCGCCGAGTGCCAGCCCGACCTCGTCGTACTTGACCTGATGCTGCCCGGCCTGGACGGGCGGCAGGTCTGTCGCCGGCTGCGGGAACGAAGCGCGGTGCCGATCGTGATGCTGACGGCCCTCGGTGAGGAGGCCGACCGGGTCGCCGGGCTGGAGACGGGCGCCGACGACTACATCACCAAACCCTTCTCCCCGCGCGAGCTGGTGCTGCGGGTCCAGTCGGTGCTGCGCCGCACGCTGGCGCCGCCACCGGCCGGTCGCGGTGTGCTGCGGGCAGGTTCCCTGGTCGTGGACGTCGCCGCCCGGGTGGCCACACGCGGCGGCGAGTCCCTGGCGCTGACGGTGCGGGAGTTCGACCTGCTCGCTTTCCTGATGGCGCACCCGGGTGAGGCGTTCTCCCGGGTGACACTGCTGGAGCGGGTGTGGGGCTGGACCTACGGCGACGCCTCGACCGTGACCGTCCACATCCGCCGGCTGCGTGAGAAGGTCGAGGCGGATCCGACCAGTCCGGCGCTGCTGCTGACGGTCTGGGGCATCGGGTACCGCTTCGAGGCCGGAGTCGGCGCGGGCGGGCTCAGCCCTGGCGATGCCGACAGGAGCGGCGTCAGCGCGGGCGGCGAGCGGCCGTGACGGACCTGCTGCACATCGTCGGGATCGCGCTGGCCTGCTCACTGGTCGCGCCGCTGCTCGTCGCGCCGGCGCTGCGCTGGCTGCGGCGCGCACCGATCCGTGTCTGGGGGGCGGTGCTCGTCCTCGCCGGGGTCGCCGCGATGGCGGCCGGCGTCGCCGGGACGGCCCAGGCGATGTTCCTCTCCGACCATGACCTCGACGTGGTGCTCGTCGTGCTGGCCGTGTCCGCCGTGGCAGCCTCGGCGACGACGGTCTGGCTCGGCCGTCCGCTGGCGCGGGCGTCCACCGCGCTGACGGTGGCCGCGGGTCAGCTGGGCGAGCCCAGCTACGAGCCCGTCCGCCGGCCGCCGCCGACCGCCGAGCTGGCGGCGATAGCCCGGGCGCTGGACGAGTCGCACCGTCGGCTCGCCGCCGCGCGGGAACGGGAGCGGGCGCTGGAGGCGAGCCGACGGGAACTGGTCGCGTGGGTCAGCCACGACCTGCGGACGCCGATCGCGGGCATCCGCGCGACCGCCGAGGCACTCGACGACGGGGTCGTCAGCGACGCCGCCACCGTCGCCCGCTACCACCGGGCGATGGTGCGCAGCTCGGAGCGGCTCTCCAGCCTCGTCGACGACCTGTTCGAGCTGTCGCGGCTGCACGCCGGCTCGCTGGAGCTCACGCTGGAGACGGTGGCACTCAGCGATGTCGTGTCGGACGCGGTCGCCGCCGCGGACCCGCTCGCCCGGGCCAAGGGGGTGCTCCTGCGGGGCGAGGCCGACGACACCACCAAGGTCGACATCGACGTCGCCGAGGTCGGCCGTGTACTGAGCAATCTGCTGGTCAACGCGATCCGGCACACCCCCAGCGACGGGACGGTCGCGGTGACGGCGAACGTGTCGGCGTCACGGGCGGTGGTGTCGGTCGCGGACACCTGCGGCGGCATTCCCGACACGGACATCGACCGCCTCTTCGAGACCGGGTTCCGCGGCGAGCCGGCCCGCACTCCCACCGCGGGCGGGCCGCACGAGCACACCCCGCCCGCGGCCCCCGCCGCCGAGGGAAGCCAGTCAGGTCTCGGGCTGGCGATCGTGCGCGGCATCGTCGAGGCACACGGCGGCGGCGTGACCGTCCACAACATCGACGGCGGCTGCCGGTTCGTCGTCGAGCTTCCCCTCGCCGCCTGAGATCCGGCGGCCGCGGGCCGGGTCGCCGGGCAGCCGGTGCCGCCGGTGCCGCCGGTGCCGCCGGCGCCGCCGCACCGCGCGCAGGATCATGATCGCTGCGGCAGCGGCCCACACGGCCCCGAGCACGAGGGCGAGGTTGCGCCGGTAGGGCAGCGGGTTCGTGGTCGGGTTTCCCGGTGTGCCGCCGTAGCCGAGCCACAGCGGAAGACACATCAGAGCCACGGAAGCCGAGACGATCAGGGCCCCCTGCGCCACGGCCCGGTACGGCGCCGGGACGAACCGGGCGAGGACGAGCCCGACCAGCACGGTCGCCGGCACCAGCACGAGATCGTGCACCAGGACCCCACCGGCCAGCCACCGGGTCGAGTTCGGCAGATTGACCGGTCGCGGGTGGGTGACCAGGCCGGCGAGCCCGTAGCCGAGCGCCGCGAGTCCGGCGCAGACGAGCAGGACCCGCACGACCTGACCGGCCCGCCGCCTGTTGCCACTCAGATCGCCGCTCAGATCGTCGCTCAGGTTGCCGTTCAGGTTGCCGTTCACAGCATCACCACCCGGTGGACCCACTTGGTCTGCAGGACGCCCGGCCGGTTCGGCGCGATCAGCCGGGCCGGGTAGCCGTGCTCGATGTCGAGGAGCTCCCCGTTCAGCCGGGTGGCGAGCAGCGTCAGGTGGTCACGGGCGTGCGGCGGCGCGACCTCGCTCGTGCGATAGCCGCCGCGGGCCTCCAGCGACTCGGCCCGGACGCTCGCGTCGGCCGGGATGCCGGCCCGGTCCAGCAGGTCGCGCAGCTGCACCCCACCCCAGATGGCGTCGGCCGACCAGCCCTCGACGCAGGTGATCGGCAGGCGGGACGTCGCGCGGCCGAGGTCGTGCAGCTCGGCCAGCGTCAGGGTGAACGGGCGCGGGCCGACGACCTCGAGCCGGTACCCGGCGTCCCGGGCGATCCGCACGACACCGGCGGCGGCCGCGGTGCGGTTCACCGGCAGCCCCTGCGGCCCGAGGGTCGGGCCGCGCGGGGAGAGCAGCACGGTGCCGCCGGCGCCGGGCACGAACTGGCCGGCGGTCGACACCGTGATCACACCGGCGGCGGTGCCGACCGCGATGCCGAAGCCGCGCCGGGACAGCCCCTCGCCCGGCGGCTCGGGCTCGCTGACCCGGTCGGTCAGGTGCGCCCGGCTGGCGCGGCGACGTCCCACGTTCGCCCGGACGACGGCCAGCTTGGCGGCGACGTGCACCACCAGCGCGCCGATGGTGATCCAGGCGACCCAGTAGTGGGTCACCGTGAAGAAGAAGCGGAACTGGTACCACTGGGCGATGTTGGCGATCCCGGTCGCGAGCTGGAACAGCGCGCCGGCGATCAGCGGGATGATCGAGATCCGTTCGAGCGCGTGGGCGGCGTTGCGCACCGGCGGCCACTCCCACAGCCGCGGGTAGACCGTCCACAGCTTCGCCAGCAGCAGCGGCACGCAGGCCAGCCCCGCCGCGACGTGCACGCCCTGGGTGAGCCGGTAAAACCACACCGGCCTGGACCACCAGGCGAACTGGCCCGGCGGGTGCTGCATGAAGTGCGACACCAGCCCGGTCAGGAACGCGATCAGGAAGGCCACGCCGAGCCACATGCCCAGCAGCGCCGCGACGCGCGGGTCGTGCAGGCGGCTGGTGAAGGCGTCACCGCGCAGCGGGCCCCGCCGCAGCCGCTCGGGAGGCGGTGGGAAGGGGCGGTCGAGCAGGTTCATGCACGCACGGTAGGCAGGACGTCGGCTTCCCGGACCTGCCCGGCTCATTACGGTCCGCGGAAGCGTCCGCCCGGGTACGGGCCATCTCGGGCTGGTGCCGCCAGGCTGGGGCCTCATGGCGATCCGTCCGCACTCCGAGGCGCTCGCGCCGGCCCCCGACAGACCAGCCGCCGGCCCGGGACCCGTACCGGGCGCCGTGGAGGGACCCGTACCGGGAGCCGGACGGCGGTGGTGGGCTCTCGTCGCGGCGGCCGGCGTCCTCGCCGGTGCGCTCGCGTTGGAGAGCGCGGTCATCGCGCAGCCGGGCCCGCTGCCCGGCCCGCCCGCGGTGCTGTACCTGGCACTCGCCTGGTGGGCGGTGGCCGCGCTCGGGACCTGGCTGCTGGTACGCGCCGGCTCCCGGCGGGCCACGGTCTGGCTGCTGCTCACCGGGGCCGTCGCGGTGCACGTGCTCGCGATCGGAGCGGGCCCGCGGATGAGCGACGACCTGTACCGCTACAGCTGGGACGGCCGGGTCCAGGCCGCCGGGATCGATCCGTACCGCCACCCGACCAGCTCCCCCGAGCTGGCGCATCTGCGGGACGACTGGCTCTGGCCGGACGACGCGGCCTGCGCCGAGATCAACCGCGGCCCGGGCTGCACGAGGCTCAACTACCCGCAGGCGCACACGATCTACCCGCCCGTCGCGCAGGCGTACTTCACCGCGGTCCACTACCTGCCGGGCCCGCCCCGGGAGAACAAGGTCCAGCTCTACGGGGCGCTGGTCTCGCTGGCGCTGACCGCCCTGCTCGTCCGGGTCCTCGCGGCACGTGGGCATCCGGTCGGGTACGCCGCCGCCTACGCCTGGGCGCCGTCCGCCGGGCTCGACGCGGGCATGGACGCCCACGTCGACGTGCTGGCGGCGTTGTTCGCCGTCGGAGCCTGCGCGCTGCTCGCGCGACGTCCGCCCGGCCCGGCCCGGCCCGGCCGGCCGTGGCTGCGCAGGCCCCCGCGGATCGGCGTCGCCGCCGGGGCGTTGCTGGGCGCGGCGGTCGCGGTGAAGCTCTACCCGGCGTTGCTGCTCGTCGCCGCCGCCCGCCGCCGGGCGCTGACAGTCGGGGGCACCGCTGTCGCCGTCGTCGCGCTGTCGTATCTGCCGCATGTGCTCGCCGTCGGCCCAGACGTCGTCGGCTTCCTGCCCAGGTACCTCTCGGTCGAGGGCTACCAGGACGGCCACCGGTTCCTGCTGCTGGGCCTGCTCGGCCTTGCCGGGACGTCCGCCAAGATCGCGGCGGGACTCGTCCTCGCCGGGGTCGTCGTGGCGGTCTGGCGCTCCGATCCGGCCAGGGTCAGCGCGGAGCTCGGCGCGCTCTGGCTGCTGGGCGCGGCCTTCCTGCTCGCCACGCCGGCCCAGCCCTGGTACGGGATACCGCTGGTGGCGCTGGCGGTCCTCGCCCGGCGCCCGGAGTGGCTGGCGGTGGCCGCGGCGCCCTACGTCCTCTACATGGCGCTGTTCACCGATCTCGCGCTCGCCGACCGGATCACCCGCCCCGGCGGCTACGTCGTCGGCGCGCTCGTCGTGCTCGGCGTCAGCATCGCGCGGGTCAGGGTCAGGGGAGGTCGAAGGGGAGCGTCATACCGTCCAGCGCGGCCGGGCACGGGCACGGCCGCGCGGACGTCGACGGCAGCGTCGGGATGACCCGGCACACCAGATCGCGCACCAGTTCGATGTTGCGTTCGAACACCGCGAAGACCTCGGCCTGGCTGACGGCCGAGGCGGCGTCCACGCCCGCGTCGTAGTCGGTGACCAGCGCGATCGTCGTGTAGCAGAGCGCGAGCTCCCGGGCGAGGACGGCCTCCGGATGACCGGTCATGTTGACCAGCGACCAGCCCTGCGCGGCGAACCAGCGGGATTCGGCCCGGGTCGAGAAGCGCGGGCCCTGCACCACGACCATCGTCGCGCCGTCGACCAGCGGCCGGCCGCTGTCGGCGCCGGCCTTGAGCACCGCCGCGCGGCCGGCCGGGCAGTACGGGTCGGCGAAGGAGACGTGCGCCGCGCCGGAGTCGTAGTAGGTCTGCGGCCGCCCCGACGTCCGGTCGACCAGCTGGTCGGGCAGGACGACGGTGCCGGCCGCGAGCTCGGGCCGCAGGCTTCCCACCGCGGCCGGGGCGATCACCTGCCGGACCCCGAGGCTGCGCAGCGCCCACAGGTTCGCCCGGTAGTTGACCGTGTGCGCCGGATGCCGGTGGCCCCGGCCGTGCCGCGGCAGGAACGCGACCGTCCGGCCGCCGACCTCCCCGACCGCGATCACGTCGCTGGGATCCCCGTACGGCGTCGTCACGGCGACGTCCGTCATCCCGTCGAGCAGCGAGTAGAAGCCGCTCCCGCCGATCACACCGATCTCCGCGCCGGTCACATCCGTCTCCCGTCATCGCTGTCCGCCATCCGAGCCGGTTCCGGGATCGCTTGTCGTGGCCCGGCCTTGACGGGATCCGGGCCACACTCGGCCCCCGTCGACGCGGAAGCTACCGACGCCACAGGTTCCTTTCCCGCGCTCCCGGTCATCCGTCCGCGGTTCGTAACACCCAGCCGCGGGGACGCCGTCCCGCCCCGCCCCGCGCCGCGGCCGGCCGGATCCTCGCGGAGGCGCGGGTCTCCCGGGGCGCGGAACGCTGTCGATGTCGGTGCCTCTATTCTTGTCCCAGCTGGGGGTCAGCCACGGCATGGTTGCCATGCCGACGAGGAGGACCCGTGCCCGGCGCACCTTCGGCAGCGACCCGGACGACCCGGACGTCTCCAGCCCCCGTCTCGCGACGCGGTGGGCGGGCCCGCAGGCGCTGGATGGGCGTGGCCGTCGCGGCCGCCGCGGCCGGGGCGGTACTCGCCGGCTGCGGGCCGGTGGGCGACGCTCCGGCCGGCGGGGGGCCGCCGATTCCCGCGACACGGACTCCGGCTCCGGCCACCTCCGCGCCCGCACCCGCACCCGGCGGGAATCCGACGGAGCCGGCGTCGAACCCGACAGGATCGGCCAACCCGAGCGGCTCGGCGAACCCGTCGAATCCGGCGGTCTCCCCCACGGCCACGCCCACCCGGGCGACCACGGGGCCCACCCGACCGCCGAACCCGAACCCGGGGCCGAGCACGGGCACGGGCACGACGCCGCCCCGGCCGCCCGCGGCGGTGACGGCGAAGAAGGGTGCCGCGGTCTGGACGTACGGCGCGGCCGCCCAGGCGCTGACGGATTCGGGGTCGTCCTGGTTCTACAACTGGGGCCCGAAACCCGACAACACTGTTCCGCCGGGCGTGCGTTTCGTGCCCATGATCTGGGGGCCCGGTGCGGTGACACCGGCGACGTTGAACCAGGTCAAGGGATACGGCGACACGCTGCTCACGTTCAACGAGCCGGATCTCGGCGGGCAGGCGGACATGTCGGTGGAGCGTGCGCTGGAGTTGTGGCCGCAGTTGCAGGCAACCGGGATGCGGCTGAGCAGCCCGGCGGTGGCGTGGGGCGCGGCCGACGCGGGTGGCTGGCTTGACCGGTTCATGGCAGGCGCCGCCCAGCGCGGATACCGCGTCGACTTCATCACTCTGCACTGGTACGGCAGCGACTTCGACCCCACCCGGGCCACGGGCCACCTCCGGGACTACGTCCAGAAGACCTTCGAGCGCTACCACCTGCCGATCTGGCTGACCGAGTACGCGCTGATGGACTTCGCGAAGTCGCCGCGGGCCCCCTCGACGGAGCAGCAGGCCGAGTTCATCCGCCAGTCGACGGCGATGCTGGAAAGCCTTCCGTATGTGGAGCGTTACTCCTGGTTCGGGCTGCCGGCGATCGGCGACAGCGTCACCGGCCTGTACGACGCGGCGGGGCGGCCCAATGCCGCCGGCCTCGCCTATCGGGCCGCCGGAGCCCGCTGACCTGCACCGGTTATCCATCTGCCGGGCGGCGGTCGCGGTCAGCTGCCAGCGCCGCTCAGCCGCGCCCGCAGATGGTCACCGAGATCGAAGCGGCGCGGTACCTGCATGAGCTCGGCCGGTGTGGCGACCACCCCGAACGCACGCAGGCGTTCCGCGAGGAAATCCCAGTCCTGCGCCCCGCCGCTGTCCTCGACCGCGGCGAGGTGTGGCGGCAGCGGGTGGTCGTCGTCGGCCCAGTCCGGCAACAGCACCAGGTAGGCCATGCGCTCGATCTCCTCGGTCGTCAGCTCGGCCAGGAGCTCGTCGGAGGTCGCGGCGCCGCGCGAGGTGCCCCAGCCCCGGTCATCCAGGAGGGTGATCTCCCGGCCGTCCGAAAGCTCGGCGAGTTCGTGCACCCTGACGGCGAGACCGCTGCGTTCGTCGAGGTGGCTGTCCGGCGAGTCGAGGTGGCTGTCCGGCGAGGAGCTCGGCGGCGGCGCGAGGCCCGGCCTCGCGGCCGGATCCGGAGCCGGTCCCCGCGACGGAGTCGAGATCGTGCCGGTCGCATCAAGGTCGCACCAGATACGGATTCTCACGACAGCGACGGGGCTCACGGAACCATCATGGCAAGGCCCGACCCTGGTGACGGCTCTCCGCGGCCGGGCCAACGGATGCCTCAGATCGCACAAGCCGGGGTGGCCCCGGCAAGATCCTGCTGGTCGTTGGCCGCGGCGGACGACAGCTCGACGGCACGGGCCAGCACCCGAAGGGCGGCGATGTTCACCTACCGGCAGACGGCAATCACCACATCTGCCGAGAAAGAGTGGTCTTCGGCCGGTACCCGACCGTGCCCCCTGGGAACGACGGTACCGCCCGGCAATGGAACTACCGCGGCAGTCGCCGACCTGGCGAGAGCCCAGGCAGCCTCGACTCGGGTGGGCCGGTTGCCACCCTGTCGTGGTCAGGCCTGGTGCGGCCTTATGGGACTTTTCGTGCGGAAGGCCGCGAGCCCGGTCCCAACACGGGCTCGCGGCAATCCGTCAAGGTCTAGAGAGGCTGCACCTGGGCGGCCTGCGGGCCCTTCTGGCCCTGCTCGATGTTGAAGGAGACGCGCTGACCCTCTTCGAGAGACTTGTAGCCGTCTCCGACGATCGAGGAGAAGTGGGCAAAGACGTCGGGGCCTCCGCCGTCAACCGTGATGAAGCCGAAGCCCTTCTCGGCGTTGAACCACTTGACAGTACCTTCGGACACGTTCTTTCCTCGTTCCCCTGCTGCGGCACACCCGCGTGGTGTCCCGGCGTTACGCCGACGATCGCGATTGGCGATCGTCGTGATGCCATCCTGTACTGGTGACCGGCGGCACCAAGGAGAAGAGCAACGGGACTACCGTACACCCCCCGGTCACGGGTGCCAGGCGGGAGCACGCTGCCTCCGTGTTCCGCCCACCGCGCCGGGAACCGGGCGATCGCCGGGGCGGGTCTGCGCGGGATGCTCCGCGGCGCCGCCCTGCTGCCCCGCCGTACGATGGGGCCATGACGGCCGGCGATCTGTGGACAACCGCGGACATCGCTCGACGACTGTCGATCTCGGTCGAGCGGGCCCGGCGGCTGTGTGCCCGCGACGGTTTCCCCCGGCCCATCCAGTCCGAGCCGCACTTCGACCGGTGGCGGGCACACGACATCGAAGCCTGGCTGCTCGAGGGCGGCACTGACCCCTCGCGGTAGGGCCGTGGCGGTGAGCCCGTCTGGCGATGGGCTGGCCTGCCCCGGCGGCGCCGCGCGTGGGCAGCTCGTCAGCGCTTGGCGAACAGGTGCGGGGGTGGCGGGCCGAAACGCCCGCGAAGGAAGTCGAGGAGGCCGCGCAGGCGCCCCTCCACGTTCCAGTAGGGCCCGCGCCGGGCCGGCACGACCGCGCCCGACGCCAGGTGCCACAGCGCGATACAGAGCCGGATGAACACGTGGTAGCGGCCGGAGTGCTCCCGCACGAGGAGCAGCGTGTTGCGCAGCTGCAGGTAGTCGATCGACGCCGAGGCCGAGCCGACCGACGGGTTCCGGACCATCGCACCCCGCACAAGCCCGGACTCCCAGCCGGCGGCCGTCGCCCGCAGCGCGAGGTCCGCCTCCTCGCAGTAGGCGAAGTAACGCTCGTCGAAAATCCCGACCTCGTCGAGGCAGGCACGCCGGGCGAGCATCAGCGTCCCGTGTGGGTGGCCGACCGGCTCCCATCCCTGCTCGACGCGTGCCGGGACGAGGATCCCGCCGAAGTAGGGGTCGATGACCGGTGTCGCGCCGTCGCCGACGTCCGCGCAGGCCAGCCCCGCGCGCGGGTGCTCGGCGAGCACGCTCAGCATGTTGCTCAGACAGGTCGGCTCGGGCAGCGCGTCGTGCGGCGCGAGCACCACCCATTCGCCCGCCTCGCCGTCGGCGAGGAACCGGCGGTAGCCGATGTTGGCCGCGGGGCCGAAGCCCAGGTTGCCGCCGGCCAGCACGACCGCCACATCGGTGGCCTCGACCGCCGGCACGGCCGCCGAGCCGTTGTCGACGACCGTGATCGTGACGGGGACGTCCTGGGCGCGGAAGGCGTCGATCGTGTCGACGAGGCGCGCCGGCTGGTTGCGGTGAACGATGACGACCGGGAGAGGCTGCACAGATCAGTGCTATCTCAGTAGGCCGCCCGTTCGCGGTCGAAGGGAAGAGAGCGGCAGTCAGATCGCCGTGATCGTCGTGGGGGCGCGCTCGGCCCGGCTGAAGGCCCGCAGGACGGCCATCGGCCCGTGCCGGTGGGCCGCCAGCCGGGTCAGCAGAGCCAGGACGGCGTCTGTCGCCGGCGCGGGCAGCGCCGGCGTCGGGACGTCCACGCTCACCGCCAGGTCGTCCGAGTGGACGGCGATCTCGAGAATGCGGGTGGCCAGGAAGTCGTCCAGGGTCAGCACCATCGACGCGAGGCTCACGAGCCGCTCGGCCGGCTCGGCCGCCAGCCGCCCGGGCAGGTCCCGGATGACGCTGTCGACCCGGTCGGCCAGCGCCACCGGGCCGTCGGCGGCCATGTCGTCGCCGATCTGGCGGATGATCCGGTTGAGATCGGTGTCGAGAGGGGCGCCGATCCACCCCGCCTGGGTGGTGTAGTGCTCGAACAGGGAGAAGGGTTTCCTGTCGGGTGGGCTTTCGTCGAGCAGCACCGGAACGATGGTGACCTGCCAGCCCAGATGCCCGGCCAGCCCGCTGACGCGCAAGTGCGCCAACGCGCTGTCCGCGTCCCAGGACGCGGCGACCGCCGGGTCACGCAGGAGGGCCGCAGCCGACACGGCGACGTCCAGGAAAAGCTCTCTGTACAGTGCCATGGCACCTATTGTCGTCCGTGCCTTACTCCGAGGACGGGACCCAGGGGCCGACACCGCCGATACGCTGCACCGAATAGCGAATGATGTACCCGGACGCGCGCGGTGCGGGAAACTCGGCGTCCGGGGCCACGTAGATCTTCGTCAGGCGGTTGAGCAGATCCCAGGTGTCGTCGCTGGGCTGCACGGTGGCCTGGGTGTGCAGCACCGCATACGGGGCCATGACGACCCCTGGCTGCCGCGGCGCTTCGAAGGAGAGCACGGCGCGGCGGTCCCGCTCGATGTTGCGCAGTTTCGCGTACCGCGACAGATGGCCGCTGACCAGGTCATCGCCGTCAAGACCGATCCAGATGACCGAGACCTGGGGGCTTCCGTCCGCGTTGATGGTGCTCAGGTGCGCCAACGGGCCGGATGCGACCAGGTCCTTCAGGGACTGCGGAAGACTGCCACTCATCTCATGGTCCTTTCCCTGGTTCTCGCCGTGCGACGAGGTCAAGCTTGCCCGCACCCCGCCCAGCACCGCTGGACGGGGTGCGCCTTCGCTACCTGACCGCCGACGCGGCCGGCGCCGTTACGCGGCCGTGCTCGGGAGAATGGTGAACTGGACGAGCGTGCGGCTGGGGACGAAGGTGCTGTCGCCCAGATACTCGATGAAAAGGTGCGCTGATATCGGATTCGTGCTGGAAGAGCTGGACGGCCGCTGCTGCATGGTGATCGTCGCTCGGCCGTGGGCATCGAGGGTCGCCTCGAACGAGGGCTGCGCGAAGTCCTCCGCGTTGCGAACCTTGCCGGTGGGTATGCCGCTGACTCCCGGCAGCGGCACCACCTGAACCTCGACGGTGTACGGCTGGCCGTCGACAGGCGAGCCGGGAACCGATGCGATGACCTCTGCGTTCGGGATGTCCACCGACACCGTGGCCCGGTTCGGCTGGAAGTTCGCGTCGCCGCTGTAGTCGAGGGTCAGCGGGTGGTATCCCGGCAGCAGGTCGATGTCCAGGACGCCGTGTGCATAGGGATTGCCCATGGGCTCGTCCGGCTTCGCGATCGGCACCGTGCCCAGAAGCCTGTTCCCTTCACGGACCGTCATGGTGCCCGTCGCCCACGAGAGCTGGGCTCCGGGCGGTGCGGCGGGTGCGACGCCGACCTCGAGACCGTTCAGTTGTGGCCAGCTCAGACGGTAGGGCTGCGCAGAACCGTCGGAAACGAAGCGGGAGGGCGACGTGGCCGGGTCCGGGAACCGCCCGGCCACGTTGCCCGTCCCTTGAGTGCTCGCGGGCGGGAGCAGTTACTCCGCCGCGCTCACCTGCGTCACGGAGCCGGACAGGTGGCGCCGGCCCAGCCCATGACCATGCAGTAGGTTTCGCGGCTCACCTTCCACTGGCCCTCGCTGATCACGGCCGTGCCGCCCTGCACGCCGAAGTCGGCGCCGCCCTGGTAGGCGATGTGGAACCGCAGCCAGGCGTTCCGCGGGTTGGTGAAGGTCACGTCACCCGTCGTCACCGAGGCACTGGACGTCGCCTGCGGGAAGTTCTGCTGGGCCTGCTCGAGGGTGGCGGCCAGGGCCGGTCCGTCCTGCACCGCGGCGAGGCTGTGCGCCGGATCCCCGCTGCTGGTGAACGCCTGCGCGTAGGCCTGCTCGATGGCGGTCCGCGCCGCGGCCGGGTTCTGCGGCGGGCGGCCGGCCTTCGGCGGGCAGGGAGCGCCGACCCTGCTGAGGATGCCGCAGAAGGTCTCGCGGCTCACCTTCCAGCGGCCGTCGCTGAGCACGGCGGTGCCGTCCCGCACACCGAAGTCGATGCCCTCCGGATAGGTGAGACGGAGGCGCAGCCAGGCGTTCCGCGGGTCGGTGAAGACCACGTCGCTGGTGGCCGCCGCGGACGCGGAGACGAGCTGCGGGACGTTCTGCCTGGCCAGTGCCAGGGTGCCCGCCAGCGCCGGGCCGTCCTCCACCGCGGCGAGGGCGCGGGCGGTGTTCTCACCACTGGTGAACGCCTGCGTGTAGGCCTGCCCGATGGCGGTCCGCGCCGCGGCCGGGTTCTGCGGCGAGCGGCCGGCCCTCGGCGGGCAGGTGGCGCCAGCCCATCCCAGGACCGTGCAGTAGGTCTCGCGGCTCACCTTCCAGCGGCCGTCGCTGACCACGGCCGTGCCGTCCCGCACACCGAAGTCGATGCCGCCCTGGTAGGTGACGTGGAAGTGCAGGGCCGCCCTGCGGGGGCCCTGCAGGGCGATGTCGCTGACGGCCACCTGGGCGGTGCTGGTGGCCTGCGGGAAGTTCTCCGTCGCCAGCGCGAGGGTGCCGGCCAGGGCCGCGCCGTCCTCGACGGCCGCCAGGGCGTGTGCCGGGCCCTGGCCGCCGGTGAGAGCCTGCGCGTAGGCCGCGGTGATCGCGGCCTGAGGGGTCTGCGGGGCCGCAGGGGCCTGCGGCGGCCGGGGCGGCACCGGCCGCGGCCCGGGCCCGCCGGCCATTGCCGCCTGCGCGGGGATCGTCGCCACCACGGCGGTGGCGACCAGCATCAGCCCGGCCAGGCGCCGCCCTCGGGAGCCCCGGCGGCTCCGGGTACCCGGGCCGCCGCGCGTGACGCCGGTGAAGCTGGTGGTGCGGTGATCGGCCGGATGGCTTCCCGGCCGGTCGGACATCGTCATCGTGTCCTCCTCTGCGGCCTGATTGCGGCAGAGGGTAAAGAGTCCGTCACTCCCGAAAAGGTTTACATCACGAGGACAACAGTGGGCGGAGCGACGCCGCCGGAGGACGGGATCGAGCTGCCGCGGCGGTTCAGGCGAGCGGGTTCGGACGAACGAGGTTCGGACGAGTGTCAGCGGCTGACCGGTTCGAGACTGGCGGCCAGCTGGTGGATGTCGCGACGCCCACGCCCCTGTACCCAGACCTGGGTGCCGGCCCGCTCGAAGCGCAGATGGACCTGGTCGGGGTCGCCGCTGGGAGACCACCGCCGGGCATGGGTGCCGTCCGGCAGCCGGATCGGCTCCCATTCCGCCGGATCCGCCATCCTCGTTCCCCCGGACTGCGTGAACCACCGGCGCCAGCCACCGGGTCCGCCGCCCGAAGGATGGGCGACGACGACCGACCCGCCCTCGTCGGTGTCGACGACTCCGGTGTAGTGCTCACCGCGCGGGCTCAGCACGGTGAAGTCGACCTCGTCGGCGAGCGAGGCCAGCGGTCGGGCTCGTCTGATCGGGGATCTGGCCTCGGCGGCGGTGCCGACCGTCGCCAGATCGAAGCGGGCCGGGTCGACCGGCGCGTCGAACCGCGGGCCGCCCAGCCAGCACCGCTCGATCTCCTGGTCGGCGTACCAGGTGGTCAGGTCCAGCAGTACGCCGGTGGCGCTGTCGACGACGAGATCGTAGGCGTCGCCGTCGGTGAGGCTGTGCGGGCCGGGTGTCGACCAGCACTCGTTCTCGCGCGGCTCGGCACGCAACCAGGTCGCCGGCCGCCCGTGCCAGTCCAGTGCGTCGCAGGCCTCCAGGTGCAGGCAGGACAGCAGCCACCAGGGTCGGACGAAGACGAGTTCGCGGACCCACCGGGCGGTCAGGCCGGTACCGGGATCGGTGACCTGCGAGCCCCGGACGCTCCCGGCACGGCGCTCGCGCCACTCCTCGCCCCGCACCACGGCAACAGCCGCGCCGGCCGCGCCGGCGGCGCCGTCACCCGCAGCGGCCGCCGCGCTGGCGTGCCATTCGACCCGCAGCGAGCGAGGGGTGGCGAGGAGCGAGCCGCGCTGCTCGTCCACCGCGACCGCGGCCACCGGCGCGCGCGGGAACCCTGGCGGCTGGATGTCGGCAGGAATCCCGCGCGCAGCCGCGGCCGCGGTCCGAGCCCTGGTCAGCGCGGCTCTGTCGGCCCACCAGTGGAGGTCGGCCTGCAGCGATGCCCACCGCCCGGCGCTGGTGGACATGCTCTCCAGGGCGTCACCCAACAAGCTCACGCGGTAACCGTCGCACGAACAGGCCGATGATCGTGAGACCGCCCTCGAGGCCCGGGCCCCCCGTGACGCGGCGCCCCGGCAGACGCTGCCCTGACGGCGGTGTTTCGTCAGCGGGCGTGGACTGACGCGGACACGGGCGCCGAGTCGCTGTCCCCGCGCCCGTCCGTCCCGCGCTGCCGCGGCCCGCGCGGGCCGCCGTCCGACCTGTCACCCTCGGGCCTGCCGCCCGCGGGCCTGTCGTCATCCTGCATACCGCTGGGGTCCGCGGTGGGCTCACCGGTCTCGCTGAAGGCCCGGGAACGCTCTTCGGCGTCGGCGCTGCCGGTGAACAGGCGGGCATCCGAGATCATCTCCGGCGACTCCTTCTCCAGCCGGACGCGGTCCATGGGGGCGAATCGTCCGCCGTGCCCGTTCTGGGTGCCGCGCTCGGCCGGGGAACGGTCGATCTCGATTCTGGTGCGCGGCAGCGCGAGCGCATGCCGGCGCCGCAGCCAGTCCACGAGTGCCTCCCGGACATGGCAGCGCAGATCGAACGTCGTCGGCCCGTCCTTGCCGCTGACGAGGACCCGGATCCGCACATGGTCGCTGATGGCGTCGGTGACCTGCAGGACGCTCACCCGCCCGTCCCACAGCTCGGTGTTCTCCACGATGCGGTGCATCTCGGCCCGCATGTCGTTGACGGGGACCGACCAGTCCAGGTCGAACTCCACCGCGCCGAGGACGGCCGATTCCCGGCGGGTCCAGTTCTGGAACGGGTTCGTCGTGAAATAGGTCGACGGGAGGATCATCCGGCGGTCGTCCCAGATGTGCACGACGACGTAGGTGAGGGTGATCTCCTCGATTCTTCCCCACTCGTCCTCGACCACGACGACGTCGTCCACCCGGATGGCGTCGGTGAACGCCAGCTGCAGGCCGGCGAACATGTTCGCGAGCGACGTCTGTGCCGCGAGACCGGCGATGATGCCGACCACTCCGGCGGAGGCGACGATGCTCGCCCCGGCGACGCGGACGCTGGGGATCGTCATCAGCATCGACGCGATCGCGATCAGCGAGATGACCAGGACGGTGATCCGGCGCAGCAGCATCACCTGGGTCCGGATCCGGCGGGCATGCCTGTTGTCGGCGATGTCCATCCGGTAGCGGGACAGGGCGAGGTCCTCGACGACGAAGGCGAGGACGCCCACCAGCCAGGCGATCGCCGCGATCAGGGCCAGGCCGAGCACCCGCACGGTGGGGGGCGTCCAGGACTGTTCCACTGCGGCGTTCGCGGCTGTGAGCAGCCCGAGGACGACGAAGGCGAAGCGCGTCGGCCGCCGTCCGCGGACGGCGAGGTCGCTGACGATCTGCGAATGCCGGCCGATGCGGCGCAGAATCCGGTACAGGAGCAGGGCGGCCAGATAGCCGACGATGGCAGCCCCGGCCATGATCACAAGGACGCCGGGGCTGGAGTCCGTGCCGTCGATGCCGGGGATGGGGCCGAGCGCAGAACGTTCGGTCATAGGCGAAGCTCCTCGCATTGCGGTAGCTGTCCACAGGCCAGGCCCGGTATGCCCGCATCCGCCCGGGTCATGCCCTGCTTTCGGAAAGGCGCCACGCTTCGGCGGACCGCGAGGTCAGCCGGTGGCGGAGGGGCCGCGACCGGATCCGGCGAGCTGGCGCGGGGGGATCCGGCGGGTGAACACCGTCGCGAACAGCGCGACGAGCGCGAGGACCGCCAGCGAGGCGCGCAGTGCTGTGACGCGGGCGCGGGCGTTCTCGTCGACAATCACGTCCGTGGTCTGCGCGGGCACGCCGGCGGCGGCGAGGCCGGATCGCAGATCCTGGTCCGACAGGAACGGGGCGCCCTCCGCCAGCCGCACCGTGGCCTGTGCCGCGAGGTCCGGCGGCGCCGCGGGGTTGTCCCGCACGCCAGCCAGGAACGATGTCGTCAGGCTCGCGATGAGCACCGTGCCGGCCACCGCGGTGCCGATCGAGGCGCCCAGGTTGGTCACCGTGTTCTGCACTCCGCCGACCTCGGCGCTGTCCTCGTCCGCGACGGACGAGACGGTGACGCTGCCCAGCTGGGACGCAAGCGCGCCGATGCCGAGGCCGGCCAGCAGCAGCGGCAAGGTCACGATCTCCGGGCCGGCGCCGAGATCCAGCAGCGCGATCATGATCACGATCCCCCCGAGGAGCGCGAGAAAGCCCAGGCGCACGATGCGGCGCGGGGAGGCGTGCGGGAGCAGCCTGGGGATGCCGACGGCCGCGGCCAGCAGCGTCGCGGACAGCGGAATCAGCCACACCCCGGTCTCGACCGCGGACAGTCCCAGGGACACAGAGAGGAACAGCGGCACGACGAAGAACAGCCCCGCCTGCAGGAGGTACTGGAAGAAGAAGGACGTGAGGCCGCCCCGCAGCGTCCGATTCCGCAACATCGCGGGGTCGAGCAGCGCGGGCCGTCGGCGGGCGATCCGCCTCTCCTCCCACCACAGGAAGACCCGCAGGGTGCACAGGCCAGCGAAGATCAGCCAGCAGGCCGGCGAGAGGCCCAGCCAGGCCGGTTCGCCGTCCTTGGGCCTGACAAGCCCCCAGCTCCCCGCCCGCAGGACGCCGTAGACGACCAGACACAGGCCCAGCGCGGAGAGCCCGGTTCCGGTGAGGTCGAGGCTGGCACTCCACCCCCGGGGCCTACGGGACTGCTCGCCTCCCGCCCCCTGCTGATCTCCTGCCGCTCCCTGCTGATCTCCTGTCGCTTCCTGCCGGCCCTGATGGCCCTGATGGACCGGGGTCGCCGGCACTCCGGCCGGGGACTCGGCCATCCGGCGGGTGAAGGCCAGGATGACCAGCACGACCACCACCTCACCGGCGAACACCCACCGCCAGGACAGATAGGTGGTGAACAGGCCGCCGACGAGCGGTCCGGTGGCGACCGCGATCGCTCCCGCCGAGGCGACCAGGCCATAGGCTCGCGGACGGTCGGGGGGCGCGAAGTTGGCCGCGACCAGGGCGACGATCGCCGGCATGATCAGTGCCGCGCCGATCCCCTCGAGCACCGACCAGCCCACGGTGAGCACAGCCAGATTCCCGGCGAGCGCCGTGGTCAGCGAACCGCAGCCGTAGATCACGCAGCCGACGGCGAAGACCCGCTTCCGCCCGAAGATCCGCCCGAGCCGACCCCCGGTGATCATGAATGCGGCCATGACCAGGGTGTAGAAGGTGATGGCGGTCTGGATGCCGCTGACCGTCGTTCCGACGTCCGCCGAGACGGTCGCGATCGAGACGTTCATGACCGAGCTGTCCAGGGTCATCAGGAACTGACCGGCGCACAGCGTCAGCAGGACGCCTCGCCCACCGCCAGCCGCCCTGGCCGTCCCCGTCCCGGCGCTGGCCATCTTTCCTCCCCCACGAATGCGACCGCGCCGAATGTCGATGTCCGAGGCTCCGGCCATCCGCATTGTTGACCGGGGCCGCAGCATTGTCAGCGCACGACGCCGGGGGGCCTCGACAGGATCCGACGGGATGCCGGAACCCGGCCGGCTATGTCGAACCGCACCTGGCGACATCGCGGCGCAACGGGGGCCGTGCCGGGCGTGTGCCATTTCCGAGCGGCTACAGTCGGAATGTCGCGGGCCTTTGACGGCAGCGCGCCGTGCCTGGGGGGGCGACATCTTGACCGGCAAGCATGACCTGATCGCGGCCGCGTTGCCGGGCTATGCGGTGCACGGCGAGATCGGCCATGGTGCTTTCGGTGTTGTTTTGTCGGGCCGAGACCGGCTGAACCGCGAAGTTGCGATCAAAATTGTGCCCGGCGTGGACGGCGGTAGTGACGACGCCCGGGCGGAGGCCCTCACTCTCACCAAGGTCGATCACCCCCACATCGTGCGGGTGTACGACTACGTCCAGCTGGACGACCGCGCGCTGATCGTCATGGAGCTGGTCGGCGGCGGCACACTGCGCGCGCGGGCCGCACGCGGACTGTCTCCGGCCCAGGTGTGCGCGGTGGGTCTGGCCACCGCTGCCGCGCTGGGCCACGCCCACAGCCGGGGCGTGCTGCACCGCGACGTGAAGCCGGCGAACGTGCTGTTCACGGAAGGCGGGCAGCTGAAGGTCGCCGACTTCGGGATCGCGCGGGAGTACACGGGCTCGGACCTGCGGACGGCGACGGCGGTCGGAACCCCGCGTTACATGGCGCCCGAGCAGTTCCTGGCGGGGCCGTTGGGGCCGTCCACCGACCTGTACGCGCTGGGCGTCATCCTCTACGAACTGCTGGCCGGCCGGCCGCCGTTCCGGGCGGCCCCGACGGACGCGCAGTCCTCGTTCGAAGGGCTTCGCCGCAGCCACCTCGGCGAGGCACCGCCGCCACTGCACACCGCGCCCGCACCGATCGGCGCGGTCGTCCTGCGGGCGCTGGCGAAGCGCCCCGCCGACCGGTACCAGACTGCGCGGGACTTCGCCGCCGCACTCGCCGGCGCCGCCACCGAGGCGCTGGGTCCCGACTGGCTGCGCCAGGCGGGCCTGGTGGTCAGCCTGGACGACGACATCCGCGCGCTGGCCACGAGCGACCCGGCCGCGGCGCCACTCCCCGGTGGTGGTCCACCGGCGGCGTGGGGCAGCACCGGGCTGACCGCGCTCCCACCCGGACTACTGAAGCCCGCGGTCACCCTGGTCGTGCCACCGCCTCAGCGACGGCCCGCGCCACCACCACCACCACCACCCGCTCCGCCCCGGCCCCAGCGGCCGGGGCCAGGGCCGGGGTCGCGGCCAGGGCCGGGATTGCAACCAGGGCCGGGGTCGCAGCCAGGGTTGCCGACGGGCGGCCCGGCCACGGGCGCGAGGGGCTCGGGGGTGGTCGTGGGCAGGGCCGCGCTGCAGCGGGTCGTCGGTGACGAGTCGCGGGTCGTGGTCCGTACCGGCACCGACGCCGAGTACCGCAGGCTCGGCTACCGGACGGCTGTCGCCGCCCTCGTGCTGCTCACCGCGGTGGGGCTGCTGGTCGCCACAGCCCTGCTGCTACGCGGATGACGGTGCCGCGCTGACGACGGAAGTGGCCGGCAGGACGACACGCCTGCCGGAATCGAATCGGGGGGATCATGACGGAATCACTGCTGGGCCCGGATGACACGGCCTGGTTCGCCGAACGCGGCACGGCACTCGTCCGCAACGTGGAGACGCTGATCCGGGGCAAGACCGAGATCGTGCGGCTCGTCGCCGTCTGCCTGGCGGCCGAGGGTCATGTCCTTATCGACGACGTCCCGGGCACCGGCAAGACCTCGCTCGCGAAGGCGGTGGCCAACTCGATCGCCGGCACGATGCGGCGGATCCAGTTCACCCCCGACCTGCTGCCCACCGACGTCACCGGCGTGCAGGTGTGGAACCTCGGGACGCAGGTCTTCGAGTTCCAGCCGGGGCCGGTCTTCGGCAACGTGATTCTCGCCGACGAGGTGAACCGCGCCTCGCCGAAGACCCAGTCGGCGCTGCTGGAGGTGATGGAGGAGCAGCAGGTCACGGTGGACGGGACGCCGATCGCCGTGCCACGCCCGTTCCTCGTCGTGGCCACCCAGAACCCGGTCGAGCACGGCGGGACCTACGACCTGCCCGAGGCCCAGATCGACCGGTTCATGATGCGGCTCACGATCGGCTACCCGGACCACGCCGCCGAGGTGGAGGTGCTGGCGAACCGCCGGGGCGGCCGGTCGGTGGACGCGGTCGCGCCCGTCCTGACCACCGCCGACATCGACCGGATGATCGGGATCACCCGCCGGGTCCACCTGTCCGAGGCGCTGCTGGGCTACATCGTCACCCTCGCCGCGTCGACGCGCCGCCGGCCGGAGGTCAGGCTCGGGGTGAGCACCCGGGGTGCGCTGGCGCTCGCCGCCGCCGCGCAGGCACACGCGGCGGCCGACAGCCGGACCTACGCGACACCTGACGACGTCAAGGCGCTGGCGCCGTACGTCCTCGGGCACCGGGTGCTGCTGCGCCCGGAGGCGGAGATGTCCGGCCTGCGCGCCGTGGACCTGATCGGGGAGACGGTCGCCGCGGTTCCGGTCCCGAGCCAGCGACTGGCCACCCGTTGATCACGAGGTCCGGTGCCGCGATGATCGCGGCCGCGGGGGTGCTCGTCCTCGCGGGGGTGCTGCTCGACTACCCCGAGCTGATCGTTCTCGGCCTCGGCGCGGCCGTCGTGGTCACGGTGGCCGCCGGCTGGATGCTCGCCCGGCCGGACGTCACGATCGAGCGTGAGATCCGCCCGGACCGGGTCGCCGAGGGTGATCCGGCGCTCGCCGTCCTGATGGTGACCAACACCGCGCGGCGCCGGTCGCCGCCGATCGTCGCCGGCGAGTCGGTCGGCGGCCACCAGGTCGGGATAGCGCTGGCGAGCCTGCCCCCGGGCGGCAGCCAGGAGGCCCGGTACGAGCTGCCGACCACCCGCCGCGGTGTTTTCGAGGTGGGTCCGCTGACCGTCGGTCACGCCGATCCGCTGCGGCTGATGCACGTCCGGCGCGGGTTCCCGTCCCGTTCGGTGCTGCGGGTGCACCCGCGGCTGCTGCCGGTCGCGCCGCTGCCGACCGGGGGCTCACCGGATGTGGACGGGCCGGCATCCGCCTCCGCCGCACCCGGCGGCGTGGCCTTCCACGGCCTGCGCGAGTACGTGCGGGGCGACGACCTGCGGCTCGTCCACTGGCGGTCCACCGCGCGCACGAACACCCTCATGGTGCGCCACAACGTGGTCCCGCGGGAGCCGCGGATGCTGGTCATGCTCGACACCAGCGCGGATCCATACCAGGCGGACCAGTTCGAGGACGCGGTGCGCATCGCCGCGTCGCTGGCCGCCGCCGCCGTGACGCACGGGTTCGGCGTCGAGGTGCGCACCACCGGTGGACGTCACGCCGTGGCGGAACGCGGCGCGGCCCCGTCGACGGCACTGCTCGATCTGCTCGCCGACGTCGGGGCGGCCCCCGACGACCCCGGGCTGGGGGCGCTGGCCACGCTCGTCCCGCGGGAGGGCGGGGTGGCCCTCGGTGTCGTGACCGGCCAGGCGCCGGCCGCGGGTACCGCCACCGTGTCGAAGGTCCGCGCGCGGTTCGCGATGGTCAGCGTCATCCAGGTCGGCGCGCGGCCGGGGCAGCCCGGTCCGGTGGTGCGCGGTGCGCTGGTCCTGAACGTGCGCGACAGCGACGACTTCGTCACCGCGTGGAACACCCGGGTGATCCGGTGACCGGCCCGGCGCCCGGCCTGGGGACGGGCGCCGGCGCGGGACGCCCTCGTCCGCTGCCGCCCAGGTTGCACAAGCTCGGGCCCGCGGACACGGAGCTGGCGGACATCTCCGACGTCGACACGCTGCGCGTGCCCCCGGCAGCGGCCCGGTCCGGCCCGGGCTCGCACCCGGCACAGCGGCGGGCGCGGGAACCGGGGCAGGGGCTGGCGTCGGCCGGGCTGGCGTCAGCCGGTCAGGCCGCGGGGCCGGGCTCGGCGCTCCGGCCGCCGGCCGCAGTACCGGTGTCCCCCGGGACGCCGGCCGTGACCGGGCGGGCTCGTCGCCGGCGCCTGGCGCAGGTCACGCTGGCGATCGCACTGATGGTGCAGGTCGCGGCGGCCTTCAGCGGCTTCTTCGCGGGCGCGGGGTTTCTGCTGTCGCTCGGCGGGTCAGTGCTGCTCGCCGGCGGGCTGGCCGCGGTGCTGGCCGTCCGGCTTCGCCCGGCCGACATGGTGGTGCTGGGCGCGGTGGTCGGCTGGACACCCTGCGCGCTGATCGCCCTCGTCGTCGTCCGGGGCGCCGCCGGCCCGTCCGCGTTCGGCGCCGCGCTGCGGGACGGCTGGGCGGATCTGCTCACCGTCGCCCTGCCCGCGGACCCGACCGTCGAGCTGCTCGTCGTCCCGAGCCTGGTGCTGTGGGTGGTGACGGTCGCGGTCGTCCTGCTCGTTCTGCGGACCGACGCCGTGCTCCTCCCACTCCTGCCGGTGGTGCTCGCCGACGTCCTCGCCCTGGTCGTGACATCGCCCGGTGGGCGGTCACAGCTGCCGCTGACCGGCTGTCTCACCTTCACCGCCCTCGTTCTGGTGCTGGTCAGGACGTCCCAGGCGGCTGGTTCGGCTGGTTCGGCGGAGTCCGCCGGGTGGCTGACGCTCGGCCTGCCACTCGTCGCCGGCGCCGCCGCGGCCGCCACCCTGGGCGCGAGCATCCTGCCGCTGGCGGACGGTGCCGAGCGGTTCGACCCGCGGGACCACCGCGAGCCACCGGTCGCGACCGCACCGCTGCTCGACCCGTTGGCCCAGGTGCAGGTCGAGCAGCGGGCGAACCCACCGCGCTCGCTGTTCACCGCCCGGCTCTCGTCCACCACCGGCCAGTTGCCCGTCGACCGGCTGCGCATCGCCGCGCTCGGCGACTTCGACGGCGCCGACTGGCGCGACGAGGGGCTGTTCGTCCGCGCCGGCGGCACCCTGCCGACAGCCGGCCCGGAGGTCACCGTCGCAACCACGCAGGTGGGCATGGACGTCACGCTCGACGGCTGGGGCGGGACGCTGCTTCCGTCGATCGGCGTGCCGGTCGGGCTGCGTGGCCGGGCGGTGTCCGTGCAGCCCGGCTCGGGCTCGCTCGCGGCCGTCGCCGCCCCGCGGACCGGCGACGGCTACCGGCTCCGCGCCGAGGTCGCGACGCCCGACGGCGAGGCGCTGCGCCTGGCCCGGCCGGCGTCCGGGCCGGCGACGGACCGCTATGCCGCGCTGCCACCCGGCCTCGCTCCGGAACTGGCCCAGCTCGCCGACGAGGTGACGGCCAGCGCGTCGACGCCGTACGACCGGCTCGTCGCCCTGGCGGACTACCTGCGCGACCCGGACCGCTTTCCCTACGATGGCGGCGCCCCTCCGGGCCATTCCTACGGTGCCGTCGCCCGCCTGCTGGGCGTCACCGCCGCCACCACAGCCACCGCGCCGGGCCCGGTGATCGGTACAGGCGCGGCGGGCGCCGGCTCCGGGCCGGCGGCGGACCGGCGCGGCTACGCCGAGCAGCACGCGGCGGCGTTCGCCGTCCTCGCCCGGGCCCAGGGCTTCCCGACCAGGATCGCGGTCGGGTATCTGCTCGACCGGACGTCCACCGACGGCCCTGGTGGCTTCGTGGTGACGACCCGGCAGGCCCACGCCTGGCCGGAGGTCGCCCTGGACGGGATCGGCTGGGTCGGGTTCGAACCGACCGACATCAGCAAGCTCGGGCTCACCCTGGCGCCGGCGGACCGCCCCGCCACCGGCGGTGCGGGCCAGCAGGACCTGAACGTGAACGTCGTCGCGCCGGTCGTCGTCCCCCAGCTCGACCCGGCCGGGGCAGCCGCCGGCGGCGGCGAGCGGGCCGGGCGGACCTGGCCCGGCTACGCGGCGGCCCTGCTCGCCGCGCCACTGCTCGGCCTGGCGCTGGTCCCGCTGGAGAAGCGGCGCCGTCGATGGCGGCGGCGCCGCGCCGGACCGCCGTCGACGCGGATTGCCGCGGCCTGGCGCGAGGTCTGCGACCGGCTGACCGAGCACGGCCTGCCCGGGTCTCCCGCGCTCACACCGCGGGAGGTCGCCGGACGGGCCCGCGAACTACCCGCCTGTACCGCGGCGGCGCACCACCTCGGGTCGTTGGCACCGCTGGTCACGATGGCGCTGTTCGGGGCGGCCGAGCCGGGCGAGGACGACGCCCGCCGAGCCTGGGATCTCACCCGGCTGTCCAGCCGTGCCCTCGGGAGCCGCTTCGGGCGGATCCGTGCGTCGATCGACCCGCGTCCGCTGCTGCCGCGCACCCGACAGGCCACCCGATGACCCGGCAGGAGAAGGGCATCCGCGACATGCGCCATCCGAACAGAGGACCACTGCGCGCAGGGCTACTCCCCAGAGGACGACTGCTGCTTCTGCTGCGGCTCACTGTCGCGCTGGGACTGGTCGCCTGCGGGTTCGCCGTCGTCAGCCGGGGCGACGGCGTGTCCGCCCGGCAGCTGTCCGCCGAGGACGGCGCCGCGTGGCTGGTGTCGTCCGCGACCGGGCAGGCCGCACTGGTGGACGGCGCGTCGTCCCAGGTGGTGGCCCGGGTCGCCGTCGGGACGGGTGAGCTGTCGTCCGCGCAGGCCGGGCCGAACGCCTACGTCGTCAACAGCACGGCGGGCAGCGTGCTGCGGGTGGACGGCGCGACCTTCGCACCGACCGACCCGGTGCGCTTCGGGACGTCCACCGCCGCGCGGCAGCTGCAGGTCTTCCCCACGAAGCAGGCCGCCTTCGTCGTCGACGGGCAGTCGGGGCTCGTCACGACCGCCGACCCGGACACGTTGCAGGCCAGGGGCCTGCAGTCGATCGCGGC
Source organism: Parafrankia sp. FMc2 (assembly GCF_041008525.1). Classification (NCBI taxonomy): domain Bacteria; kingdom Bacillati; phylum Actinomycetota; class Actinomycetes; order Frankiales; family Frankiaceae; genus Parafrankia; species Parafrankia sp. FMc2. The sequence goes on from NZ_JBFLUG010000026.1 coordinate 61,315, forward strand.
ACGCACCGGGGCCGGCGGGGTGGTCGCCGACGACGCCGGGCGGCTGTGGCTGATCGACCGCGCCGGCGGCGGCATCGTCCGCCTCGACGAACGGGGCCGCAAGGTGCGCGCGGCCGCCACCGCGTCGGACGGCGGCCGGCTGGTCCTGGTGGCCGGCCGGCCCACGGTGGTCGACGCGGCGGCACGCACCGTGCTGCCGCTCGACGACGACGGCACCCCCGGCACACGCACCTGTCTGGACACCCTGCCGGCCGACGACTCCGTGGCCGTCCTCGGTGACCAGTCCCGGCCGCGGGTCTACGCGGTCAGCGGCCAGCGCGGAACCCTCGTGATCACCGACCTGGCCACGGGCAGCTGCGACACCGTCCTCGACCTCGCCGCCGCCGGCCACGCCCTCGGCCAGCCGCGGCAGGCCGCCGGCCGGGTCTTCATCCCCGACTTCACCGACGGGCGGGTGATCGTCCTGGACGCCGCCGACCGCCGGATCGTCGCGCGTCCCGAGGTGCTGCCCGCCGGCACCCGCTTCGAGCTGGTCGCGCAGGGCCCGTACATGTTCTTCAACGACCCGGGCAGCTTCCGGGCCGGCGCCATCCGGCTGGACGGCAGCGTGCGGGTCATCGAGAAGTACAACCCGGACCGGCCCGGCGCGGGCCTGACCGGCGGCGCCGGGAACGGCGAGACCGACCAGCCCCGGAACGACAACGGGATGCAGAACGTGGCGGCCCCGCTGCCACCGACCGCCCCCGCCCCGCGGGTCACCCGACCGAAGACCGTGCCGCCCGCCGCGCCGGTGGGGAACACCGGCGTCGCCATCCAGGTGTCGGCGGCACGCGCGGGCGTGGGCCGGCCGGTGACGCTGCGCCTGGTGGCCCGGGACGGCACCCGGATCGCCGGGGCGACCTGGGCGTTCGGGGATGGGACGACCGGCGGCGGCGCCCAGGCGAGCCACGCCTGGTCCCAGCCCGGTGCCTACCTCGTCATCGCGCACGCGACCCTCGCCGACGGCCGGCACGCCGCGCCCGCCGTGCGCATCACCGTCGACCAGACCGCCCCGCCGCCGGTCCCGGGAACGGGCGTCGACGTCCAGCCGGGTGGGCCGGACAGCGGCAGCACCGGCGCGCTCGTCGCGCGCCTGACCGTCACCCCGGCCAGCGGCGCGGCCCCGCTGCAGGTCACCGCGGACGCCACCGGATCCACTGCCGGCACGGCGCCGATCACCGGGTACGCGTTCGACTTCGGTGACGGCACGACGACCGGTGGGCCGGGCGCGGCGTCGTCCGCGACGCACACCTACGAGGCGGGCGCCGCCGGCACCACGTTCACCGTGTCCGCCACCGTGACCGACGAGGCCGGGAACATCAGCCGCGCCAGCCAGCCGGTCACGATCACCGACACCGGGGGGCCCGCTGTCCCGACGATGACGGTGGCCGCGGGCGGGGACCGGTGGCGGGTCACCGCACAGGCCGGGACGGGCGGCGCCCCGACCACCCGCTTCGCCCTGACCGCCGACCTGCCGGACGTCACCGTCACACCCGTGTCGGACACCGCGTTCGACGTCATCCCGGCCAGCTGCGCCGCGTTCACCGTGACCCTCACCGCCTACGCCGACGACGGCTCCTCGACCCCGTCGGCACCACGGCCGCTCGACCCACAGGCAGACGGGCTGTCGTGCCCCTTCCCCCCTCCGGAGCCGGTCGTGAAACCGGCCGAGGGGTTCGGCTTCACCGTCGCCGTCACCAACCCGGCGCCGGCCGGTTCGGTCAGCTACGAGTGGTCCTACACCGCCGAGGGCGGGGACGGTGGCGGCCTCGGCGTCGAAACCGCGGGCGACCAGATCCACTTCCGCACCCCGGACTGCCGCCTGATCACGGTCACCGTCACGGCGACCGGGCCGAGTGGCTCGGCGACCTCCGAGCCGGTCACCGGGATGGGCTGCACCGTCCCGGAGCCGATCGTCCTCACCCGCACGGTGGTCGGCACCCGCATCACCTGGACGTGGACCCTGCCGTCCAACACCCACGTCGAGACCTACTTCGTCTCCCACTCGTATCCGGGGGCCGGGGGCGAGGACGGGGATGGCGGCGCCACCTCCGACCCCGGGACGTCCTACACCGTCGACGGCGTCCCCGGCGGCACCTACGGTTTCGGCATCATCGCGGAGAACGCGGCCGGCCGCTCCTCGGCCCACGACGAGGTCACACTGCCCGGCGAGGGAACGAGCCCCCTCCCGAACCCGACAGATCCGCCGGACCTGCCGCAGAACCCGCAGAACCCGGACGGTAACGGTGACCCGCCCCCGGGCCCCGGGCCGACCACGTCCTCGTCTTCGCCCCCACCGAGTAGCGACCCTCCCCCTCCGCCTCCGGAACCGGAGCCGGAGCTGTCCACGCCCGTCCAGGACCCACCACCGGCTGAGGACCCACCACAGCCTCCGCCGGAGTCAGTGCCGGAACAGCAGCCGCCGTCACCGGAGCCGGAGCAGCCGCCGGCCGCGACATCCGGCTGATGCGTCGAGACGACCAGCGCCGGCCCCGGCGCAGCACCCGCCGGGGCCGATGTGAACGCGCACGTGTCGCCGGAGGCGTCGGAGGCGTCGGGTTGGCTGGTCACGGTCTGGTCTCCCATGGTTCGCATCCGGTGATCTGATCCGGTGATCTGACACCGTGTCTGGTTTCTCGCCGCGAGGCCGAGTGCTGCGTTCGCGTGCCTAAAGGGCCACGCGTGTCCGTCCTCGTCAGAGCCTTGACGGATCGAGGGGACGAGCGTTCCGCAACCCCTCGCCGGCAGTGGCCCCGGAGAGACACCACCTGCCCCGGCCTCGGGGTGGGCACGTCTCCGCGCCCAGCGGAGACACCGAAAGGCCTGGTCAACTACCCGACGGGCCCGCAGCCGTCGGCGATGGGCGGCGTGAGCGGGCCACCCGCGCCGCCCATCGCCGCTCCCGCCACACCATCGACGTCCACCCGTCTGGCTGCCGCGCCTTGGTGCCACCCCGGACCGGTCGCCCCGACGTCCACCCGACCATTCGACCCCGAGTGGCCCTCTTCAGACAGCACCGTCACCTTGACCGCGGACGGCGGCAGGTCAGCCACGAACCACGCCGCGGAGCGTCCGCGGTCCCTTCGGGGATTGGTGGGGCGGGAGCATCCGATGGCTTCATGGCTTCATGGCTTCATGGCGTCAAGGTGGTTCGAGGTGCAGTGGGCTGGTCGGGTCTCAGCCCAGGCGGGCGGCGAGAAAGAGGAACGCGGGTGTGGTGAGCAGCTTCCATCTCCGAGGGTCTCGGTCGCCGACCTCGGGGAGGAGCTGCGGTTCGCTCCACTGCTCGTGCGCGAAGTAGTTCTCGCTGCCGGACAGGGTGTAGTCCATGAACGGGTCAGGTGTAGGTGCGTGTTCGACCCGAGCCGGCGGCAGACGATCTTCAGGAGAGCGGCGCTGTTGTCGAGCCCGACGACGCTGGCACCGCGATTCAGCAGGCCGAGCAGGTCCCCGAGGCGGATCTGACCTCCGGACGGTCCCTGTTCGCACCCATGAGGATCCGATGGTGGTGCAAGTGAGGTGACGGTGCTGTCTGAAGAGGGCCACTCGGGGTCGAATGGTCGGGTGGACGTCGGGGCGACCGGTCCGGGGTGGCACCAAGGCGCGGCAGCCAGACGGGTGGACGTCGATGGTGTGGCGGGAGCGGCGATGGGCGGCGCGGGTGGCCCGCTCACGCCGCCCATCGCCGACGGCTGCGGGCCGTCGGGTAGTTGACCAGGCCTTTCGGTGTCTCCGCTGGGCGCGGAGACGTGCCCACCCCGAGGCCGGGGCAGGTGGTGTCTCTCCGGGGCCACTGCCGGCGAGGGGTTGCGGAACGCTCGTCCCCTCGATCCGTCAAGGCTCTGACGAGGACGGACACGCGTGGCCCTTTAGGCACGCGAACGCAGCACTCGGCCTCGCGGCGAGAAACCAGACACGGTGTCAGATCACCGGATCAGATCACCGGATGCGAACCACGGGAGACCAGACCGTGACCAGCCAACCCGACGAGATCATCCAGTCGCTGACCTCACCGAGGAGGATCCACACCCATCCGAGCGGACAACCCGATTCTTGATCATTAGGTAGCGTCGGATGCGCGCGCAGGCAGATGATCGTTGTCGCTGGCATGAAGGGCAGGTCGGGTGACACAACCGGGGATTTTCGGGCTGGGTGCTCCGGAGCACTGCTACCTGGAGTTCTCACTCCAGGACGGGGCCTCCCCCACCGACCTGGTCAAGGCGGTCGCCGGTCTGACCGGCCCGCTGTCGACCGGCGGCGGGGTGAACCTCGTCGTCGGCTTCCAGCCGGAGCTGTGGGCGCAGGTCGCACCGGACCACGCCCCGTCCGGCATCCGTGGCTTCGCCGAGCCGATCGTCGGCGCCGACGGGTTCCAGATGCCGGCGACCCAGCGTGACGCCTGGGCGTGGGTCGCGGGCAGCGACCGCACCGCGGTCTTCAACAACAGCCGTAACGTCATCGCGGCGCTCGCCGGTATCGCCACGGTGGCCAGCGAGGTCACCGGCTGGGTGTACGAGCACGATCGTGACCTGACCGGCTTCATCGACGGGACGGAGAACCCGTCCCTGCTGGTCGCGCCCGGTGTCGCCGTGGTCGCGGACGGGCCGGGGGCGGGCAGCAGCGTGCTGCTGTTCCAGCGGTGGCGGCACGACTCCGACACCTTCCAGACCCTGCCGGTCGAGGAGCAGGAGCGGGTGATCGGGCGGACCAAGGCCGACAGCGTCGAGCTCGACGAGGCCGTGATGCCGCCAACCTCGCACGTCTCGCGCACGGTCGTCGAGGAGGACGGCGAGGAGCTGAAGATCTTCCGCCGGAACACCGCCTACGGCACCGTCACCGAGCACGGCACCATGTTCGTCGGTTTCAGTCACGAACAGCGGACGCTGGACCTCATGCTCCGCCGGATGGCCGGCGCCACCGAGGACGGCCTGCGCGACGAGCTGACCCGGTACACGACGCCGGTCAGCGGTGCCTACTACGTGATCCCGTCGGTGACAGCGCTGGCCCGTTTCGCCCCGGAGGACGACGACTGATCGACGGGTCCCGCGGGCACGGCCGCCACGGCCTGCACGGAGCTCAGGCGCCGAACCGCTCGCGCTCTCGCTCGGTGTCGGGGTCGGGAGCGGGGTCGGCGGGCCGGTGCTGGCCCACCGGGGTGGAAGCGAGCGTGGCATCGCGGCGTGACCGGCGGCCACGAGCGATCTCGGTCGCCAGTGCGTCGAGCGGCTGGGCGAACGCGCCCAGCGGGTCGACGAGCCCGGCCAGCCACCCCTGGGCGGCACGCAGGCCGGACTCGTCCAGCGCGTAGTACCGGCGGGCGCCTTCGGCCCGCACGGTCACCAGCCCCGCCGTGCGCAGTACCCGCAGGTGCTGCGAGACGGCGGGCTGGGAGATCGGCCCGCGGGTGCGCAGCGCCTCGACGAGAGCTCCCGCCGGCTGCTCGCCGCCGGCCAGCAGCTCGAGGATCTGCCGGCGGGTCGGCTCACCGAGGGCCTCGAAGAGGCCGTTCATTCAGCTCCCGGCGTCCTCGGGGGTGGTCGTGTAGAAGGCTATCGTGCGCGCTGCGGCCTCCTGCGCCGACTCTGGATCATCGCCGCTGCCCACCGCGGCGTCTGCCCAGCCTGCCGCCGACCGCTGGATGTACGCGGCGCCGTCGGGTGAGGTGTGGAACGACGCCATGATCTCCGGGTCGACCGGCTTGCCGCTGTCGAGGTACAGGCCGAGCCCCAGCAGGCCGAGATCCCAGCCGACACCGACGGCGCCGGGGCCAAACTCCCCCCACATACCGGGGTCGAAGGGCGCCTCGTGGACGAGCTCGAGGGTGGTGGCGCCGCCGGTGGCCGCCGGCGCCAGCGAGATCCGCAGCCAGGAGACCATCTCCCCGAACTCCCAGGTCACCGCGAACGAGTGCGGCGGCTCGCAGCGCTCGACCACCCCGCCCGCGTTGCCCTCGAGCTGGTACCGGCCGCCGACCTCGAGGTCGCCGCTGACCGGCAGGAACCAGCGAGGGATGCGGTCGGGGCTGGTCAGCGCGTCCCAGAGATCGGACTGACTGGTCGGATAGCTGCGGTGTGCGACGACGGTCCTGGTCGGCGCCCCGTCGCGGGTGCCCCGGCGGACCTCACGGGTCACCAGGCCGGCTGTGATCACGGGATCCATGCTCATAGCGGGCAGGATATAAGCACACACCTATATTGCAAGGACCGGGCCCGGATGAGGCGCGCGCCGCCTGCACTCCGGGGCTGGATCCGCGACAAACCTCCACCGTCCGGCGGCGACCGGGCATCGCGTCAGGTTAGCCTGACAGTCATGAGTACGAGCGGAACTCCTTGGCAGGATGCCCGCCGCGCCTGGGATCGCCTCGCCGGCTGGCATCGAGACCACTCCTCATCACGGCACGACCTCGCCCGGCCTGGCGCGGCCCGGCCTGGCCCGGCCCGGCCTGACGGCGGCGTCGTCGGCGACGACGCGCTGGCGGCACTGACCGACATCGGTACCGTGCGCAGGCTGCTGGACCAGGTGGAGCTGGACGCCGTCCGCGCCGCCCGCCGGCAGCGCAAGTCCTGGGCCGAGATCGCGACCCGCCTCGGCGTGAGCCGGCAGTCGGCCTGGGAACGGTGGCGCGACCTGGACGACGCCGACAGAACCGCGGACACCCCCGCCGACGCGAGCGCCCTGCCCGACGTGGCACCGTCCCTGCACCTGGCCGCGGAAACGGTTCTCGGACGGGCCCTGGACGAGGCCGCCGAGGACGCGACAGCCACGATCACCGGCAGGGCGGTGGGTCGACTTCGCCGCCGCTCCACCATTGTCCCGACGGTGGTCGGTCGCTCCTGGGAGGAGGCGCGCCTGCGGCTGTCCGCCGCCAGCCTGATCGGGGTCGGGCCCGACCCCGACAGCCTGCCGCTCACAGCCGACGGGTTCGACGCCGGATCGGTGGTGCAGAGCCAGGCACCCGAGCCGGGCGCCCGAGTACCGAACGGGTCGCTGGTGCGGCTCCGGGTGGGGCGCGGTGGCGGCTCCGCGGGCGTGCGCGAGCCGCGCCGCCCCGCCCCGTCGCCGATGCCGGCCCGCCGGGCACCCCTCGAACCGGCCGATGACCCGGCCGGCGGAGCGGTCGACCGGGCCGTCGGCTGAGCTCGGCCGAGCCCGGCTGAGCCCGGCTGAGCCCGGGCAGCCGAGCCCGGACAGCCGGGCCCTGCGGCTGGAACCGGGGCTGCCTCCTTGACCTGAAGCGGGGTTGAGGTCGCAGGATCCCGAGACATGGTCTTCACCGACGCGGAACTCGAGTACCTCGCCGGCCAGCGTCTCGGCCGGCTGGCCACCGTCGCGCCGGACGGTACACCCCAGAACAGTCCGGTCGCATTCCGGCACAACACCGCCACCGACACCATCGACATTCACGGGTACAACCTGGGCGCCACCCGCAAGTTCCGAAATGTGGCGACCACCCGGGAGGTCTCCCTCGTGGTCGACGACATCGCCTCCGTGAACCCGTGGCGAGTGCGCGGTGTCGAGATACGCGGGGAGGCCGATGCCGTTACCGGCGAGGATCCACCGGCCGGGCACCTGAGCCCGGAGGTCATTCGTATTCGTCCGCGCCGGGTCATCAGCTGGGGAATCGACGCAGGCGCGGAGGGGATGCAGGCCCGAACAATCTCACCCTGATTACATCCCGGCCGACGCGGGTATTCCAGGTCTGCACCACGGCCGGAACTTCCTCGACGAAGTTGGCGTCCTGCGTTTACGCAGTGCGCCGGGGGGAGCAGATATGGCGTACCGGAAGAAGACGTTTCCGTTGCTGATCGCCGCCGCCGCGCTGGGCACGGTACTGGGAGCGGCTCCCGCGCAGGCGGCACCGCCACGGGGCGACGTTGCCGGTGACACTTACCAGGGCAGGACACATCCCGGCGGGGGATACCACGGCGGCGGGTACCACAGTGGGCGTCACTGCTACTGGCGTCATGTGAGTGGCCACTGGGTCTGGGCACATGGCCATCGACACTGGGTTCCGCCGCGGTCCATCTGGGTCTGCAGGTGATGACGGCCGGCGCGGGGCCCGGGGCCCTGCTGCCCCGCGCGTGCACAGCACCTGTCCGCGCGCGGCACTGATCACCGGATGACCGGCAGGGCCTGGTACTGATCACCCTGGTACTGGTCACCGGGCCCTACCCAGGGCGTCGGACCGCGGAGCTCCCGAAGCCCGCGGTCCGGTCGCCCGGCCCTGGTTCGCGCTCAGTCCCGGATAAGGGCCTTGTTCTCCATGAGGAAGTCCGCGAGGTAGCCGTCATGCGGGACACCGGCGGCCATCCAGACGGTCGGGTGATCGCCCAGGTAGAGGTTCCGGATGGTCGGCTCGTTCAGCAGGTGGTCGACGATCCGGGCGTCCCGCGTCATCACCGTCAGCACCAGGCTCTCGCGCAGCGGCGCGGCACCGGCGGCGCGGGTCCACGGGGCGACCCAGACGCACGGGAAGGGCAGCTCGATGCCCGCCTGCGGCGCGGTCGGGGCGTCCAGTTCGTGGACCGCCGGCCGCAGCACCGCGCTCCCGTCACCGAGATCGTCGACGATGCCGTCGCCGCCGAGCCAGGCCCGTGTGCCGGCGGCCTTGCGGTCCAGGTAGGCCCCGACGGCCCGCGCGCTGCCCAGCGGCTGGACGGGAAGGGCCGCCGCGTCGTCCTCGGGGGGCAGGCTCGGCAGCCGGGCCAGCCGGTCGGCGAGCGCCTCGGCCAACGGCGCCGGGTCACCTTCGACGAACACCGCGGTGGCGTTGACGCAGCCGGTGCCGCCGCCACGGGCCACCGAGTCGACGATGACGTCCAGATGATCGCGCCAGTCGGTGTCGGCGGTGACGAGGATCTTCGACCGCCCCGGACCCTGGGTCAGGATGGTGGGGTCGGCGCCGAACCTGCTGACGACGTCGTCACCGCCGTAGACGAGTCCGAGGTCGGCCGCGCGCAGGACGGCTTCGGCACCGCTGTGGTCGGTGGGTAGCAGCACAGCCTGCTCGTCGGCGACGCCGGCGAGCCGCAGCGCGGTGATGAGCCGGTACGGGGTGAACGGGTCGCGGCGCGACGGGCGGATGGCGACCCGATAGCCCAGCGCGAGCGCCTCCGGCCAGAGAGCGTGCGTGCCCGGATGGTTTCCTGCCGCGTGTACGGCGAACACCTCGCCGCGCCGGGCCCAGACAGCCCGCCCGCTCCGGGTGGACGGGTCACGCCAGTCGATGGCCGTTCCCAGCGGGCAGGCCCGCTCGACGGAGTCGCAGACGCGGGTGAGCCACTGGGCGATGGAGCCGGTCGCCGCCCGGACGGTGGAGATCGGCAGCCCGCCGACGCGGCTGACCATCCGCTGGTACTCCTCGACCGACAGGTCGCCGAGGGTCGCCGTCGCGAACAGCCGGGCCGCCTCGGTCAGCACCGCCATCCGCGCGTCGGCGGGCGGGCGGGCAGCGGCACGCACCCGGGCGAGGGTGCGGTGGACGAACAGCGGCGGGACAAGGCTGAGCCGCGCGGCCTGGTCCCCGTTCACCTCGGTGATCACCTGCTGGTTCCTGGTCCGGAACTCGCCGGTGGGCCCGAGCGCGGGCAGTTCGACCGGCGCCGTGAGTACTGCGGGCATCAGTAGACCCCCTCGATGACGGTCTCGTCCTCGAACGTGGCCACCGGGGTGACGTCGGAGAGCGCGTCGCCGACAGTTCCGTCGAGTGCCTTCACCCGCGTCGCGAGGTCGCGCTCCAGATTGTTGGGCAGCAGAGACGCCCGGCTGACGTGGTTCCCCAGTACCCGCCCCTGTTCTCCGTAGCCGACGGGCTCCCTGGTCTCCGGGTCGACGACGTCGAACGTGATGTACGGGGAGTAGGCGTCGAAGATGCAGGGCGCCTCGGCGGGAAGCCCGGGCCGCTGCGGTGTGGAGCCGAGGAACATCGTGCTTCCGTACTGCCCGCAGAGGACCACTTCCGGGAAGACTCAGATCGTGGTGGGTCCGCACCTCGGCGCGGGTCGAAATCGAGGGTTTCGGCCTGCCGGAGCCAGAACGGACTGCCCGTTCCGGGCCCGAAATGCCATTCCATGGCAGCCTGGACGAATTCGTCCGGATCGGGCGTGACGTCGAAGGGAACGTCCAGGACCGTGTCAGTGAGCAGCGGCATGGATTGTCCTCCAGAGTGCGCGGCGAGAACTTCGGGCCCAACGCCTGGCGGCCTGGGGCCGGCAGGCGTCAGGCTCGCGGCCGCACCCCGTCCGCGATGTTCTGGTTCTCCCCGGTGACACCACACCGACACGGTCCAATCCGGCAGAACCTGTCGACGGTGTGGCGGCGGACAACACAAACCTCCGGAACGGGTCTTTCCGCCGATCCCCCGCAGCCGCGTCCCGAACCTGGCTGGCGGCCTGCTCGGCGGCATCACCTACCTCGGCGGAAGCCGACTCGGCCGGCCGGAGGGGTGCGGCCGACCCAGGTCAGGCGCGGCTCGCCCGGCACCGGGACGACAGGCGCGTAGCCGGCGTGCAGTCTTCGCCGCCCCCGCGGCGAGTCCCAGACACGCGATCGCCTCCGCGGCGAAGGCACTGCAGGTCGGCGTGTAGTGGCACCGCGCGGGCCGACGGGGCGACACCGCACGCTGATACGCACGGATCGCCGTCAGCACGCCTCGCATCGCCAGTCCGCTGCGGGTCACCGATGCTCCCGATGCATCTTCCGGCGCCTGCGGGCCCCGCGGGTGGATCGCGGCGCGGAGCTGGTTCCCGATTGTCGCGAGTGTGGACAGGAGCGAGAACAGGGCGGCGAGGGTGAGCAGCGGGCTGCACCCGTCGCAGCCATCGCACCCGTTGAAGGCGTCGCAGCCGGCGTCGGCGGCATCAGAGGGGTCCCGCCGGCGGCGCTCCGCTCGCCGCGACCGACGCGGCCAGCGGCGCCGGCCACGCGGGCCCGGCCGGTGATGCCGGCGAAGCCGGCGCGGCCACCGCAGGCCGCCGGTGCCGCTGGCCGCCTCGCGATCAGAGCCGTCCGGAAGTGCCGAGGGGACCGCTGCCGGCCGGTCGCCGTCGGTCACCGTCAACACGCCGGAGACCTTATCCCGACCGGCCCACCGCGGGCATGGCACGCACATCCCGCCACGGGCCGCCGGCCCGCCCACGGCGAGACCCCCGCCACAGCCGGGGACGCCCAGGTACGTCGGGCACGGTAGAAGGGCCTCATGGGAGCGAAACTCGACCCGGCGAGAACCCGGCTGGCGAACTACCCCTTCGTCCTGACGATGCAGCCACGCTTCGGCGACATGGACAGCCTGGGCCACGTGAACAACGTGGCCATCGCGGCGCTTTTCGAAGAGGCGCGGGTCGCGATGAACCGGGCGGTACTCGGCGCCAGCCACGTGGCACTCCCGCAGGAGCGGCGGCCGCTGCCGGTGGTCGTGGCCCGCGTGGAGATCGACTATCTGCGGGAGGTCCGCTACCCCGGGTCCTACCAGGTGGCTGTCGGCGTCGGGCGGATCGGCACCAGTTCGATCCAACAGGTCTGCGGGCTGTTCGAGGACGAGATCTGCCTGGCCCTGTGTGACGCCGTCCTCGTACACCGCGGGCCGACCGGCCCTGTCCCGGTGCCCGAGCCGGTGCGCGGCCTGCTGACGACCATGGCGTTTCCCGTCCAGGTGCCCACCACCACCTGACCGGACCGGGCCGGGCCGGGCCGGGCTGGTTCGGGCCGGGCTGGTTCGAGCCAGGTCGGGCCGGGCTGGCTACCCGGCGTCGCGCGGTGCGGTGCCGTCCTCGTTCCACTCGAGCGACCAGCCGTAGCGGGCCGCGGCGGTGGCCTGGGGGCCGTCGACGAAGTCGTTCTCACGGCGGATGACGAGGTCGTCCCCGACCACGTGGAATGACACCGCGATGCACGTCCGGGCGTCCTCGGGTGGCTGGCCGAGCCGGATGGTGAGTTCCTCGCCGCCACGCGTGGTGACGGCGACGACCGGCCGCAGCAGGTCCCACTCGGGTGAGCGGTGCAGGCCGTAGACGAACACGAAGAACCGCTTGAAGGTCGCGAGCGTGGCCAGATCCACGAAGATCGTCTGCTCGGCCCGCTCGTCCCGGCCGACGAGGCGCAGCACCTGGCGACCGGCACGCCCGGTCCCGCTCACCGAGCCGCCGTGCTGCTGGATGACGCCGGCCGCTCCGTCGAGGGCCTGCCAGAGGCAGCCGAGATGGATGTTGGCCGGGCGCGGCAGACCGGTACGGGTCCGCAGCGGCGTCCAGCGCAGCGACACGGTCATGGCGCCCGTTCCCCGGGTGTCGCCGGTCCAGATGGTGGCCGGGTGGTCGTCGTCGAGGGCGCTCACCTGCTCGTGGCGCTGCCGGTAGCGGGATGACCGTTCGCCCGCCTCGACGGTGCCCGGCCTGGAACGGGAGCCCGCGTCGTGGCCAAGATCCAGCGGTGACGGAGCGGGCGAAGCCGCCACCCGATTCGGCGGGGCCGGAGACGCGGGCGGAACCTGTGGAGCAACGGGAGCCGGCGGGACCGGCGGGACCGGCGCGGCCGGCGTCGGTCGCGCCACCGGCGGGGGCGCGCTCGGCGGAGGCAAGGGGTCCGGCGGGAGCGGAGCCGGAGGCGAGGGTGCCGGGGGCGCAGGGGGCACCGGAGGTGGGGGTAC
>NZ_JBFLUG010000270.1:0-4599 GCF_041008525.1 Parafrankia sp. FMc2
CGGTGGAAACGCCGGCGCCGAACGCCAACGCCGCATCTCGCGGATGCATACCCCTGTCCACTGCGTTCAACGCAAGTAGCCGGACATCCTCCAGCATGCGTCGAGGAATGCGAGAACCGGACCCTTGTTCCATGATTCAATTATCTCACGACATTCTCAGAATCTCGACGCCGACCGGCCAACGCTCCGATAACTTAGTTTCTAATTAGTAAGCGTAGGCGCGGCCGCAGCGGCCCTCGTCGGTACGGCACTTCCGGCGAATGCCGCGACAGCGAACACAGAGGTCACCTTGTCCCTTACGGGAGGAGGTATTAACATCACGGCTCCGGCAACCGCCACCCTGAACGGCACCGTCGGCGCGGCATCCGTCTCTGGCCAACTCGGGCAGGTCCAGGTCACCGACACCCAAGGCGCCGCGGCGCCAAACTGGACGGCGAGCGTCGAGGCCACCAACTTCAACGCCCCGGCAGGATCCGGTCTTCCTTCAATCCCCGTCACCAACGTTCACTATGTTCCCGGAACGGTCACCCGCGTGAACAACGCGGGGAGCTCGAACCCGGCGGACTTCCCGGGGAGTTCCAGGCCGTCTCGGTGGTGACGGCGACAGGCGGCTCGGGTGTCAACTCGGCAACGTGGAACCCGAACCTGACCATCGACATCCCGGTTACCGCCATCGCCGGTAACTACACCGCCACGATCATCCACTCGACGGTTCCGTAATCGAGGTCGTGGAATGAGGAGAGGCACCTTTCTCGGTGTTCTCGCGGTGGTGGTCGGGATACTGGTTCCGACCACCACCGTATCCGCTGCGTCGGCTGCTCCCCAGAAGGGGACCATCAGTACTGAGGGGACGTTTGGGATCCGCTTAGTGGAGGTCACCGCGGCCCTGGTGGATGATCCCCGGGCCAAACAGTACATCGTCGATCACCTCAATCCGGGTACCGAGATGCGCCGCCGGGTGGAGGTCGTGAACAACACCGACGGTCCGATGCGGATCGAGCTGTATCCGGGCGCTGCGAGCCTGGGTGACAGCGCGTTCCACTTCGCCGAGGGGCGGACGCCGAACGAACTGACAACATGGACCAGCCTGGACAAGCCGGTGGTCGAGGTCGCGGCGCATTCCCGGGAGACGGCGACAGTCGTCATCGATGCACCACGGGATGCTTCGCCGGGAGAACACTACGGCGTGCTCTGGGCTCAGGCGGGCAGTCCGGATCCCGAGGGCAGCGGGGTCCAGATGATCAACCGGGTCGGGATCCGCATGTACCTGGACATCGGTCCCGGTGGTCCGCCGGCCGCCAACTTCACGATCGCCGGAATCATAGCGAAACGCCTGCTCGACGGACGACTGGAGATCAGTACAGAGATTCACAACACTGGTGGCCGTGCGCTGGACATGTCCGGTGAGCTGACACTGACCAATGGGCCCGGAGGCCTACAGGCCGGTCCGTTTCAGGCGAGCCGGGGAGCGACGGTGGCCCTCGGAGAGGTCAGCCCGGTCTCGTTCGCCCTCGACGGGCAGCTGCCCGCCGGTCCGTGGACCGTCACGGTGAAGCTGCGCAGTGGGTTGGTGGAGCGGACCACCACGGCAATCATCCGCTTTCCCGACCGCCGCGGTGCGTCCGAGCGGGTCAAAGAAAATTCCATATCCACCCGGACCGCAGTGATGTCTGCGGCCGCTGCCGGCAGCTCACTGCTCGGCCTCGGCATACTGTTCTCCTTCGCTCGCCGGAGACGTCGCCGCCGCGCGGCCGGTTCCTGACGTGCCGGCCCATCACCGGCGCGCCAGCCGGCGTCGAAGGTGGGCTGTCACGGGGAACGGCCGGCCGCAGAAGGCTGGCAGCGGTGGCGGGCCACCCGGTGCTCGCGCATGCTTGGCCGACAACGAATGGGGGTGGGCCCATGCCGACATCCATCACCACTCACCATCCATCCGACTTCCGGCCAACGACCTGACACCGACTTCGTCCGATCCGATCCGGCCGGCCTTGTCACCAGCGGATTTCTCGCGGCAGTCAGGATCAGCCGGGTGGCCCGAAAACCGATCAGCCCGTCCGCACGCCGGAGCAGTGCTCTCTGTTCTGAAAAGGAATGGGTGGTGCACCATGAGGATGGCACACGGGATTTTTGGTGCGATAGTCGCACTGGTTCTGGGTCTGCTGTTCGTGGCGGTTCCGGCGCGAGCCGGCGGGCCGACGGTGTCTCCGGCCACACCGGTGTCTCCGGCCACCCCGGTCACCCCGGTCCTGACGGGCATCAGCGCGGCACACGCGGCCAGTGCCCGCGCGGACCTCGTCCGGTTCCACTTCCAGCCGGCCGCCCCCTCCGAGGCCACCGCCCGGTACGTGCCGGCCTCGGAACTGATACAGGACGGCTCCGGCCTTCCTGTCGCCGTGCGGGGCCGGTCCTTCGTCAAGGTGGTCTTCCACCATGCGGCGGCCCATGACGAGGAGGGCAGGGCTACGGCTCCACGCAACCTGTTCTTCCCGGGCCGCGCGACCACCAATGTTGTCCAGGCGCGGTCGGGTGGCGACTTCGAGGGCGTGGTCACGTACTTCATCGGCCTGCGCGAGCCCGCGCCCGGACCGCAGGTACAGCCGACGGTGCAGCACACCGGCACCAGCGTGATCGTGGCGATCCCGACCCGATAACCCGGAAGGGCAAGGGGTCAACGGGCAGGCCGCCGCGCCCGGCGGCCTGCCCGGACGCGAACGGGAGTGTCGATGAACGTCGGACACTCCCGTTCGGACGTCAACGCCCCCTGTTCACCACAGGCCACCCGCGCCGGGCTCTACCTCCACGGGTGAGGACCTCGGCGCCGAGCAGGCCGAAGAACCTCTGCGCCACGCCCGGCGAGCAGCGGGCCGAAGATCACCCGCAGGAGGAAGCCTACAAAAATGGCTCCCATCGGGCACTAAACCGGCGACAGGATCGACAGCGGTACGCCGAGTGAAGAGTACAGATTCATCAGCTCATTCGCTGTCAGTTCAGAGTCATGTAGAACCACATGGAACGGGACCTTGTGCTCGTCGACAGGCCAGCCGCGCGACGCTGGGAGCGCCCAGGCCTCACCTGCGGACGAGAGGACATCGAGGAGAACGTCGATCGACCGCCGCTGCCGCCACAGAAGCCTGGAGCTGTGCGCGACATCCACGATATATGCCTCCGCCGGACTCCAGCTCAGATCGGTCAGACATTCATACAGGGCGTCCCAGTTGCGACCGTAGTACTCGGGGAACTCAAATCTCTCAACGAATTGATGATGCATCTCCGCCTCTGTGCTCGTTTCCGCGCCGTCGATGCATACCAACCGTACGCCGCTTCCATCCTCGTCGGCATCCCCGGGAGGTGTGGGGACAGTGCCGCAGAGGATCCACGGGGGCTGCGGTGAAAGCAGCGCTCGTGGCAGCCAGTCGTGGGCCACGTTTCACCTTCCTGACCCGGGCAAATGTCATGTAGTGATTACCAGTATAGTAGGTGGAAGCGTCACTTCCTGTGACGATCCTGGCGGCACCGCGAGGCTTGGCGTTGCATGCGCCCTGTTCTCGACAGGAAACGCCCTGGGGTGGCGCGCCATGGAACTGACACTCTTCTCGTGAAGCTGCGGCACGCCGCGTACGGCGGGCCCCGTGTACTGCGTGAAGTATTCGCTCAGGCGGCTACCGCCGGCTGTTCGAGTATCAGGTCGGTTCCGTCGACGGTGGTGGACACGCCGATCGGGAAGGTGGGCAGCGGGTCGGTGTGACCGCCCTCGACGTGCGCGAGGACGGGATAGCCACCGGCGGCCACGTGGTGCAGGACGAGGCGGTGGAAGTCGTTGACCCGGCCGGCGTAGTCCGGTTGCCACGGCGTCCCGAGTACATTGCGGGCGCTGGGAAGGCAGGCGGCGAGGAGGGGACCGTTTCCCTCGCCTGGGCGTAGTACCTGACGGGAGTGCGCAGGTGTCCGGCGCAACGGCCTGCCTGTGGTCTCGGCTGTGTCGTAGTCGTTGTCGTGGACCTCGACGTCGGTGTGGGGGAGCCTGCCGGGAGGGCGGGCCTCGCCGACAACCCGCTGGAAGTGGTCCACGGTGTAGTCGAACGGTCCGCCGACCGCGCCCCACTGAGGGATCACCGCAGGCCCGTAGAAAGTCACCAGGCCTGTCGCGCGGTGGAGGCCATGGTGTAGCGAGGTGATGTCGGAGTATCCGCAGAGGATCGTCGGATTCGCGGCGATCAGGTCCATGTCCAGCAACGGAAGAAGCTGCGCGCTGTGATCGCCGCCGATGGCGCAGATGATGGCCCGCACCTCGGCGTCGACGAAGGCGGCCATCAGGTCGGAGGTTCGTTCAGCGGCCGTTCCCGAGACCCACTCCCAGCCCTGGCCATGGACGTTCGGCATGAGACGGACGCGGTATCCGGCGTGTTCGAGGGCCGCCAGGCCCCGCTTGAACGGTCGGGGGAGCGCCGCCGGGCCGCACCAGGAGGGCGCGACCCAATACCAGGAACTTAAGGTCTGATCGTGTAGGTTCTGGCTGTGCCGAGGCGTGGTCAGGTCAAGGAGAAGGCCGGGGACCGGTTGGTGGACCGGGTCGGGTTGGGGGTGCTGGCCGCGCAGTTC
>NZ_JBFLUG010000271.1:0-4570 GCF_041008525.1 Parafrankia sp. FMc2
CTCTCTGGTCTCGTGGCATCCGAAACGTGTCTAAGAGACAGCCCCCACCCGCAACGACCGCACCGCCAGATGCAACGCCACCAACGACGACGAACACGCCGTATCCACCGTCACCGCCGGACCCTCCAACCCCAGCGTGTAGGACACCCGGCCCGAGGCGACGCTGGAGGCGGTGCCGCTGATGCGGTAGCCCTCGACGCTTTCCGAGGCGGCGACCGACTCGCCGCCGTACCCCTGGTAGATCAGCCCGGTGAAGACGCCCGCGTCGGTGCCGCGCAGCGAGGCGGGGTCGATACCGGCCCGTTCCAACGCCTCCCACGACACCTCCAACAACAGACGCTGCTGCGGATCCATCGCCAACGCCTCCCGCGGCGAGATCCCGAAGAACTCCGCGTCGAAACCGCCGGCACCGGCGAGGAAACCGCCCTCGCGCACATAGCTCGTCCCGGTGGCGGACGGATCCGGGTTGTAGAGAGCGTCGACGTCCCAGCCGCGGTCCGGCGGGAACTCCGACACCATGTCACGGCCGTGCGCCGCGACGTCCCACAGTTCCTCCGGCGAGGAGATTCCGCCGGGGAAACGGCAGCCCATGCCGACGATCGCGATCGGCTCGCGGGCGGCGTCCTCGAGCTCGCGCACCCGTTGGGTGGCCGCGCGCAGTTCGGTGGTCGCCTGCTTCAGGAAATGGCGCAGCCGGTCCTCGTTCGACACGGGACTCCTCCTGACCTCGGGTGTCTCCGACCGTCCGGCGAAGACCGGGAACCTGGTGCGAACGGGACCTCAGGAAATACCGAACTCGCGGCCGAGCAGATCGAACATCTCGTCGTCGGTCGCCGCGCCCAGATCGTCGTCGGGGGTGTCGAGGGTGCGCAGCATCGTCCGCAGCCGGGTCTGCAGCGCGGACCTGACCTGGCCGTCCGGCGGGCTGGCCGCCAGCGCCGCCTGCAGGCGGTCGAGATCGTCGAGCACCGACTCCGCGCCGGCCGCTGCCCCGACCCCGACCCCGGGCCGGAGACCGCCGTCGGAGCCGGTCTCGTCGGAACGCAGGAGGCCGAGCAGGTGGCGGGCGAGTGCCGCCGGGGTGGGGTGGTCGAACACGACCACGGCGGCGAGCTGCTCCCCGGTGGCCTGGGCGAGCCGGTTGCGGGTCTCGACCGACGCGAGCGAGTCGAAACCGAGATCGGTGAAGGCGCGGTCGGCTGGGACGTCCTCGGGTGAGGCATGCCCGAGAACGGCCGCGACCTCGGTGCGCACCAGCCCCAGGAGCAGCCGGCGCCGGCCGCTGTCCGGCAGCGCGGCGAGGCGTTCCCGCAGCCGCTCGGCCGCCGACCCGCCGGCACCCGGCCCGCTTCCGGGGCTCGCGCCTTCGTCGGCGTCCGTGGTGCCGGGAATGCCTGTGGTGCCTGTGGTGCCTGTGGTGCCGGGGGCGTCCGGTGTCGTCCCGTCGCCGCGCAGGCGGGCGAGGGCGTCGCGGGCCGGCGGGATCTCCTCCACGAAGCGGGCCGGCCGGCCGGGTGGGAAGGCGGCGACGAAACGCTCCCAGGCGACCCGGACCACCGCGACGCAGCTCTCGCCGCCGCCGGCGACCTCGCCCAGCGCCCGCAGCGCCTCCGGTGGGTCCAGCGCGGGCAGGCCGTGACGCGCGGTCCGTTCCCGCACCCGGGCGACGTCCGCCATCCCGCCGCCGGCCCAGGGGCCCCAGGCCACCGAGGTCGCGGGCAGGCCGCGGGCGCGGCGGTGCTCGGCGAGCGCGTCCAGCCCGGCGTTCGCGGCGGCGTAGGCGCCCTGTCCGGGGTTGCCCCAGATACCGGCCACCGACGCGAACAGGACGAAGGCGTCGAGTTCGTGGCCGGACAGCAGCTCGTCGAGGTGCGCGGCACCGGCCGTCTTGGCGGCGACGACGTCCGCGAGCTCCGCCGGACCCACCCGCTCCAGCACTCCGCCGGTGCCGCTGCCGGCCGCGTGGACGACGGCGGTCACCGGATGCTCCGCCGGGACGTCGGCAAGCACCCGGGCGAGGGAGTCCCGGTCGGCGACGTCGCAGGCGGCCACCGTGGTCTGCGCGCCGAGGCTGCTCAGTTCGGCGACCAGCTCGGCGGCGCCGGGTGCCGCGGCACCGCGCCGGCTCGTGAGCACCAGCCGCTCGGCACCCTCGGCCGCGCACCACCGGGCGACCGCCGCGCCCAGCGCCCCGGTGCCGCCGGTGATCAGCACGGTTCCCCGCGGGCGCCACGGTGCGCCGCCGCCGCCAGTGGTGGCGGTGGTGGCGGTGGTGGCGGTGGTGGTGGCGGTGGCGCGGACGAGGCGGCGAGCGAACGTCCCGGCCGGGCGCAGGGCGACCTGGTCCTCGCCGGAGGTGGCCGCGAGGACGGCGACCAGCCGCTCGGACGTCCGCGGGTCGAGGGCGGCGGGCAGGTCGACCAGGCCGCCCCAGCGTGCGGGCATCTCCAGGGCGGCGACCCGGCCCAGACCCCACACCTGCGCCTGCGCCGGGCTGGTCAGCGGGTCACCGGACCCGGTCGACACCGCGCCCCGGGTGGCGCACCACAGCGGGGCGTCCACACCGGCGTCCCCCAGTGCCTGCAGCAGCGCGACGGTACCGGCGAGGCCGGCGGGGAGCACCGGATGGGTCCCGAGCGGGCTGCCATCCAGCGCTGCCAGCGACAGCACACCGCGGACGTCCTGCGCCCGGCCGGCCGCATCGGTGCGGGCGGCGGCGAGACGGCCGGCCAGAGAGGCGCGGTCGACGTCCGCCTCCTCGTCGAGGGCCACCTGCCACACCTGCGCGCCGTGCAGCTCCAGGGCCTGGACGCAGGCGCGGGCCAGCGGGTCCGCGGCGGCGGCCGGCGGCGGGAGCACGACGATCCAGGTGCCGGACAGCGCGGGCGTGGCGGAAACGGGGAGGGACACCGGCGTCCAGGTGATCCGGTAGGTCAGGTCGTCCGTCCCGGAGCCCGCCGGTGCACCGGCTGCCTCGGCCGGGTCAGCGCTGCCGGCCGAGGCCGGGGGTGGCTGGAACCAGTAGCGCCGGTGCTGGAAGGCGTAGGTGGGCAGGTCCACCCGGCGGGCGCCCGTCCCGGCGAAGAACGCCGCCCAGTCGACGTGGACGCCGTTGACATGCGCCTGGCTGAGTGCCGTCACCAGGGTGTGCTCCTCGGGACGGTCCGCGCGCAGGGTGGGGACGAACGCCGCGTCGCCGTCGGGCACGCACTCGCGTCCCATCCCGGACAGGACCGCCGCCGGCCCGACCTCGACGAACGTGGTCACGCCCCGTTCGCGCAGGCAGGTGACCGCGTCGGCGAAGCGCACCGCGGCGCGGGCCTGCCGGACCCAGTAGTCCGCGTCGCACAGCTCGCCCGCGGCCACCGCACGCCCGGTCACCGTCGAGACCAGCGGGATCGTCGGGGCGTGGTAGGCCAAGGTCGCGGCGATCTGGCGGAACGGTTCGAGCATGCCGTCCATCAGGGGCGAGTGGAAGGCGGCGGTGACCCGCAGGCGTCGGGTGCGCCGGCCGGCCCGCTCGGCGTGCGCGGCCAGCGCCGCCACCGCCCGTTCGGTACCGGAGACGACAACGGACTCGGGCCCGTTGACCGCCGCCACCTCCAGCTCACCCGCCACCTCCAGCTCATCCGCGACGTCCAGCTCATCCGCGACGCCGAGCTCGTCGGTATCAGGGAGCCATCCACGCACCTCGGCCTCGGTGGCCTGGACGGCGAGCATCGCCCCGCCCGGCTGCGCCGCCATCAGCCGTCCGCGGGCGGCGACGAGCCGGCAGGCGTCGGGCAGGGACAGAACGCCCGCGACGTGGGCGGCGGCGATCTCGCCGACAGAATGCCCGGCCACGACGTCCGGCACGACGCCCCAGCTGCGCAGCAGGCCGTGCAGGGCGACCTCGAGCGCGAACAGGGCCGGCTGGGTGAGGTCGGTGCGGTCCAGCAGGTCGGCGTCGCCGTCCGCCTCGCCCAGGGGATGTTCGAGCAACGGGTCGAGGAAGGTGCGAACGCGGTCGTGGATCTCGGTGAACACCGGGAAGCGGGCCCGCAGCTCGCGGCCCATCCCGACACGCTGCGACCCCTGGCCGGTGAAGATCATCGCCGTGCGGCCCGGCGTGCCGACGGTCGCCTCGACGAGTGCCGGCGCGGACTCGCCGCGGGCGAGCGCCGCCAGCGCCCGCGAGGCGCCGTCCTGGTCGGCGGCGACGACGGCGGCCCGCCACGGCAGCGCGGCCCGGCCCGTCGCCAGGGAGAACCCGATATCCAGTACGGACTCCGCCGGCTCGGCCGACTCGGCCGCCCCCTCCGCGCCGCCGGCGAGGTGGGCGGTCAGACGGGCGGCCTGCGCCCGCAGTGCCGTCACGGAACGCGCCGAGACGAACCAGGGCACGACGGCGGGTTCGGCGCCGGGCCCGGAACCGGCCGGGAGCTCGCGGGCCCCCGACCGGTCCGCACCGGGGCCGGCCTGTTCCAGGATGACGTGGGCGTTCGTGCCGCTGATCCCGAAGGACGACACCCCCGCCCGCCGCGGACGCCCCCCCTCACCCGGCCACGATCCTTATACACCACCTACGCCC
>NZ_JBFLUG010000272.1:0-4416 GCF_041008525.1 Parafrankia sp. FMc2
TCCCCACGATCGCCACCGCGTCGTCGTCCGTCCTGTCCGCGGCCCGCGCGGCGGGTACGACGGAGCCGGCGGCAGCACCGGCGCCGGTGGTCGTGCCGGCTGCGGTGTCGGTCTCGGCGAGCAGGTGGCGGGTCAGCGCGTGCGCGTTCGGATAGTCGAAGACCAGCGTCGCGGGCAGCGTCAGACCGGTCGCGAACTGCAGCCGGTTACGCAGCTCGACGGAGGTCAGCGAGTCGAAGCCGAGATCCCGGAAGGCACGGCTGCCGTCGATCGCGGTGGCCGCCGGGTGGCCGAGCACCGCGGACACGGTCGCCCGGACGAGCTCCAGCAGCGCCTGCTCCCGTTCCTCCCGGGGCAGCCCGGCCAGCCGTCCGGCGACCGGCGCCCCCGCACCAGCCCCGTCGGCAGGGCCGCCGGCGCGCCGCCGCCGCCCGGGCCGCACCAGCCCCTGCAGGACGGCGGGCAGCATGCCGGCCTCGGCCGCCGGGCGCAGCGCGGGCAGGTTGAGCGCGATCGGGACGGTCACGCCGAGGTCCGCGGCGAGCGCCGCGTCGAACAGGGCGAGACCCTGGGCGGCTTCCAACGGAAGGATCCCGCCGCGGCGCAGCCGCTCCCGGTCGAGCTCGGCCAGCTCGCCGGCCATCCCGCTCTCCGTCCGCCACAGCCCCCACGCCAGCGAGGCGGCCGGCAGGCCACGGGCCCGCCGGTGGGCGGTGAAGGCGTCCAGGAAGCTGTTCGCCGCCGCGTAGTTCGCCTGGCCGGGCGTGCCGAGCACACCGGCCGCCGACGAGAACAGGACGAAGGCGGCGAGCGGCCGGCCGGCCGTGGCCGCATGCAGGTTGAGGACGGCGTCGACCTTGGCCCGCAGCACCGCGTCGAGGCGCTCGTCGGTGAGCGAGGTGAGCACCGCGTCGTCGAGCACACCCGCGGTGTGGATGACGGCGGTGACGTCCACGCCGGTCAGCACGCGGGTGAGCGCCTCCCCGTCGGCGACGTCGCAGGCAACGAGGCGGGCGGTGGCACCGGCGTCGGTCAGGGCGGCGACCAGTTCCGCTCCGCCGGGCGCGGCCGGGCCGCGGCGGCTCAGCAGCAGCAGTTCCCGCACCCCGTGGACGTCGACGAGGTGCCGGGCGACCAGCGTGCCGAGCGCCCCGGTCGCACCGGTCAGCACGACCGTGCCGGTACCGAAGGCGGACGCCTGCGCGGCGGCGGACGTGGCCGGGGCGGCGACGGCGGCGACGGAGGCGGCAGCGGCGGTGGCAGCGGTGGCGGAGGCGGTGGCGGAGGCGGACGGCCGGGCGAGGCGGGGCACCAGGGCGGTGCCGCCGCGCAGCGCAGCCTGCGGATGCCCGGCGGCGATGACGGCCGGGACGAGGTCCCGTGCCGCCGGGCCGTCGGTGTCGACGACGGCGAGGCGGCCGGGGTTCTCCGCCTGGGCGGAGCGGACCAGCCCCCACACCGCCGCGCCGGCCAGCCCGGGAACCGTGTCGGACGTCCCCGCCGCGACCGCCCCCTCGGTCACCGCGACCAGCTTCGTCCCGGCCCACCGCTCGTCGGCGAGGAAGTCCTGCAGCACGTGCAGCACCCGGGCGGTGTGCGCGCGCACCTGCCCGGCGTCGGGAACGGCGTCGGCCGCGTCCGGGAAGGCTGCGCAGTCCAGCAGGAGGACGTCCGGCGTTCCCGCGACCGTGCCCAGGCCTGCCGCCGGCGACACGGTCGTCCAGCCGGCCGCCGGCGGCGCGGCGGTCGGCGCCGCGACCCAGTCCAGGGTCAGCAGCCACTTCTCGACGCCGCCGGATCCGTCTCCGGGGACCAGCTGTCCAGCGGTGACGGGGCGGACGGTGAGCGCGTCGACGTCCAGGACGGGCGCGCCGGTCTCGTCCACGGCGCTCAGCCGCACGGTGTCGGTGCCCTGCGCCGCGGTGAGCCGGACCCGCAGCGCCGCGGCGCCGGTGGCGTGCAGACGGACCCCGGAGAACACGAACGGCAGCCGCACCGGCGCCGGCCCCGTCCCGGCGACGCGCTCGCCCTCACCCGTGCCAGCGGTCTCGCCCTCGGCGCCGCCGGTCGACGCGGTGCCGGTCGACGCGACGCCGGTCAGGACGCCGGCGGCCAGGGCGTGCAGGCTGGCGTCGAGCAGCGCCGGGTGCACGCCGAACCCGGGTGCCGGCTCGTCCAGGCGCACCTCGGCGAGGATCTCGTCGCCGCGTCGCCAGACCCGCCGCAGGCCCTGGAACACGGGCCCGTAGACGAGACCGGTGTCGGCCAGCGCCGGGTAGAGCTCGTCGATGTCGATCGTTTCGGCTCCTGGCGGCGGCCAGGCCAGCGTGGCCGGTTCCGCCCCGGTACCGCCGCCGGCGCTGCTCCCACCGTGGGCGTCGATGCCCGGGCCGGTCTCGGCGTCGGGGCGGAGCGTGCCGGTGGCGTGGGCCGTCCACGGCTCCTGGGCGCCGTCGACCCGCGAGTGCACGGCGACGGCGCGGGCACCGTCCGCGGCCGGTTCGGCGACCGTGACCCGAAGCTGGACGGCACCGTCCTCGGGCAGGACGAGCGGTGCCCGGAGCACCAGCTCGCCGACGACCGGGGTGTCCATCCACTCGCCGGCGCGCAGGGCCAGCTCGACGAGGGCGGCGCCCGGCAGCAGCGTGGTGCCGAGCACGACGTGGTCGGCCAGCCACGGCTGGTCGGCCAGCGACAGCCGGCCGGTGAACACGAGGCCGTCGGAGTCGGGCAGCGCGACAGCGGCGCCGAGCAGCGGGTGGCCGGCGTCGGCCAGGCCCACGCTGCCCAGGTCTCCGGAGGCGCGCCCGGGCAGCATCCAGTAGTCCTGGCGCTGGAAGGCGTAGGTCGGCAGGTCGGGCAGGCGCCGCGCGCCGGTGCCGGCGAACCACGCCGACCAGTCGACGGGCACCCCGCGCACCCACGCCGCGGCGAGGGCCCGCAGCTGCCCGGGGACGCCGTCGTCGTCGCGCCGCAGCGTGCCGCACACCGCTGCCGCCGCCGCCCCCGCCGTCCCTGTCTGCCCCACCGACCCGGTCGGGGTGCCCTGCCCGGCCACCTGCTCCACCGCGAGGGTGAGGACGGGGTGCGGGCTGACCTCGACGAAGTGCCGGAATCCCTCGGCCAGCAGGCGTTCGACGACCGGGGCGAACCGGACGGTCTCCCGCAGGTTCGTGTACCAGTAGCCACCGTCGGGCCCGTCCGTGACCGGCTCACCGGTCACGGTCGAGTACCACGGGACGTCCGGTGCCCGGCCGGTGACGCCGGCCAGCGTGCCGGCCAGCTGGTCCCGGGCCTGCTCCACCTGCGGTGAGTGGGATGCGTAGTCGACGTCGACGAGCCGGGCGCGGACCCCGCGCTCCTCGCACCGCCGCAGGAACCCGTCGGCCGCGCGCCGCGCACCGGCGAGCACGACCTGGGCCGGCCCGTTCACCGCGGCGACGCTCAGCGCGGGCTGCCCGTCGACGTCCGCCGAGGGCTCCTCGGCGAGCCAGCGCCGGACGTCCTCCGCCGGTGCCCCGACCGAGAGCATCGCGCCGTCGCCGGCCAGCCCGGCGAGCGCGGCGGCACGGTGCGCGACCACCGCGGCACCGTCACGCAGGGACAGCGCGCCGGCGACGACGGCCGCGGCGATCTCGCCCTGCGAATGGCCGACCACCGCGGCGGGCGTCACGCCGAACGACTCCCACCACGCGGCCAGCGAGACCATCACCGCCCACAGCAGCGGCTGGACCACCTCCACCCGGTCGAGCTCGGCGCCGTCCCGCAGCAGTGCGACGGCGGAGAAGTCGACGAACTCGGCGAGGGCGGCGTCGCACGCGGCGAGCCGGGCGGCGAACACCGGGGACGACTCCAGCAACCCGGCGGCCATGCCGGCCCACTGCCCACCCTGACCGGGAAACACGAAGACGACACCGCTGGACGGGACGACCGCGCCGGAGACCGCGTCCGGGCCGGGCACCCCGTCGGCTAGCGCACCCAGATCCTCGACGCCGGACACGACGGCCCGCACCGGCAGCGCCGCCCGCGACACCAGCGAGCGGCCCACGTCGGCCGGCGCCGGCTCCGGCCGGCGCCGCAGGAACTCCGCCAGCCGCGCCGCCTGGGCACGCAGGCCGGGGACGTCCACCGACGACAGCAGCCACGGCACCGCCGCCGGGCCCTGCACCAGCCCGGCACCGGCAGAGCCGGCAGGGCCCGGCTCTGCCGGCCCGGTGCCGGCGGCGCCGGACTGTTCCGGCGCGGGTTCCGCCTGCTCCAGGATGATGTGCGCGTTCGTCCCGCTGAACCCGAAGGACGAGACGGCGGCGCGGCGCGGGCGGTCCAGCTCCGGCCAGTCGCGTTCCTCGGTCAGCAGCTCCACCGCACCGGACGTCCAGTCGATGTGCGGCGACGGGGCGTCCACGTGCAGCGTGC
>NZ_JBFLUG010000273.1:0-4470 GCF_041008525.1 Parafrankia sp. FMc2
TGAGGGGGCAGTTGGCCGCCGGCGTCCGCACCGAGCCGGAGGTCCTCGTCCTCGACGAGCCGTTCTCCGGGCTGGACCCAATGGCCGTCGACGTGATGAGCCAGGTGCTGCGGGAGCGGAAAAGCTCGGACAGTGACGGCCGGCGGCGCCGGAACTCCCGGACCGGCCCGCAGGCCGCCGGTAGGCCCGAGATCGGGTTCCTGGTTCACGCCCTTGTCCCCTCGTCCACCGTTCTCGTCTTTTCGCCGGCCGCCATCAGGGCACCCGCCGCCTTCGGGTCAGCCGCCGCCGTCCGGTCGTCCGGCGCACCGCTGACACCGGCGCCGCCCGCGCTCACCGCGGAGCGGAAAAGCTCGGACAGTGACGGCCGGCGGCGCCGGAACTCCCGGACCGGCCCGGCGGCCAGTGCCCGGCGCAGCAGATCCTGGTCGTCCGCGCCAGGGGCGAGGTCGACGACCGTGCGATCGCCCTCGGTGTGCCGGACGGTGACGCCAGGCAGGTCCAGCGCCCAGCCGGAGGGGGCCCCGGGCACCTCGACGATGATCTGCTCGACACCGCCGGCCCGCAGCTCGTCGACCGCGCCGCACGCGACCATGCGCCCCGACGCGACGATGCCGACGCGGTCGCAGAGCCGTTCGACGAGCTCCAGCTGATGGCTGGAGAACACCACCGGCACCCCGGCGGCGCTCCGCTCCCGCAGCACCTGGCTCATCACGTCGACGGCCATTGGGTCCAGCCCGGAGAACGGCTCGTCGAGGACGAGGACCTCCGGCTCGTGGACGAGCGCGGCGGCCAACTGCACCCTCTGCTGGTTGCCGAGGCTGAGGTTCTGGACCTCGTCGTCGCGGCGTGCCGCCACCCCGAGACGCTCCAGCCACGCCTCGGCGCTGCGGCCGGCGGCCGCGGCCGGCATCCCGTGCAGGCGGGCGAGATAGACGATCTGGTCACGGACCTTCATCTTCGGGTAGAGGCCGCGTTCCTCCGGCATGTACCCGATACGGCGGCGCACGGCGAGGTCGACCGGCCGGCCCGCCCAGCGGACCTCGCCCGCGTCGGCGGCGAGAACCCCGAGCGCGATCCGCATGGTGGTGGTCTTGCCCGCGCCGTTGCTCCCGACGAACCCGAACAGCTCCCCGGCCCGGACGTCAAAGGTCATCCCGTCGAGGGCGATCACCTCTCCGTAGCGCTTCCGCACGCCGTCGATCTCGAGACGCCTGTCCGTCACCGGTCACCTCCACATCGCGTCCACCCCGTGGACGACGCCATAGTAACCCGTTAAAGTGATATCACTTTGATATCGGGGCCGGGTTCGCGACGCGCGCCGCCGGACACATCCGGCCAGCACTGCCCAGCTCACCCAGCAACACCTGGAGGTACGCATGTCCACCGAGACACCACAGATCGGACCCACTCCCGTCGTCGACATGCCCGCGCCGAGCGTGGGCGAACATCCCGCGAAGAACGCCTCCGGCCTGGCCATGCTGCTGGCGGGGCTGGTCGGTCTGCTGGTCAGCATCGCGGCCGCGGTGCTGGGCATCGTGCTCGCGGCCGGCGACCACGCCGCGCCGGGCGCCGTCCTCGTCGTCGTGGGCGTACTCGGCGTCGTTGCCGTGCTCATCGCGCTGTGCGGTCTCACAGCGGTCTCCCCCGGTGAGGCGCGCGTCGTCGCGCTGTTCGGCCGGTACGTCGGAACCGTGCGGACCACGGGTCTGCGCTGGGTGAATCCGTTCACGACCCGGCGGAAGGTCTCGACCCGGATCCGCAACCACGAGAGCGGCGTGGCCAAGGTCAACGACGCGGACGGGAACCCGATCGAGATCGCGGCCGTCGTGGTCTGGCAGGTCAGGGACACCGCGCAGGCAGTGTTCGAGGTGGATGACTTCGTCGAGTTCGTGGCCATCCAGTCCGAGACGGCGGTCCGGCACATCGCGACCAGCTACCCCTATGACGCCGGGCCCGAGGTCATGTCGCTGCGCGACAACGCCGAGGAGATCACCGCACGGCTCGCCCAGGAGATCTCGACGCGGGTCGCCTCCGCCGGTGTACGGATCATCGAGTCCCGCATCACCCGGCTCGCCTACGCGCCCGAGATCGCCCAGGCGATGCTGCGCCGTCAGCAGGCGGGCGCCGTCGTCGCGGCCCGGTCAAAGATCGTCGAAGGTGCCGTGGGAATGGTCGAGGCAGCCCTGGAGCGGCTCGACCGCGAGAACATCATCGAGCTGGACGAGGAACGAAAGGCAGCCATGGTCAGCAACCTGCTCGTGGTGCTGTGCAGCGAACAGTCCACACAACCGGTCGTGAACGCCGGAACTCTCTACTCCTGAGCCCCGGAGCCAGCAAACGCCGTGGTCGAACGCAAGAAGATTCTGCTGCGCCTCGATCCCGCCGTGCACGACGCACTGGCGCGCTGGGCGTCGGACGAGCTGCGCAGCACCAACGCCCAGATCGAGCACCTGCTGCGCGCGGCGCTCGCCGCACGCGGCCGGCTCCCCCGGGACGTCGGGGCCATCCCCCGGCGGGGCCGGCCCCGCAACGAGACCGAGACCAAAGCCGAGACCAGGACCGAGCCCGAGCCCGAAGCCGAGGCCGGCATTCCCGAAGGCCACATTCCCGACTCCGGCTCGACGGGACCCGAGGACCCTCACCCACCGTGATCAGAACACCGCTGAAGGAAACCCGCGGCCGACCCGCCGGGGCCGGTCGGAGCAGTAGGAGGCCCACCGTGGAGCCACCCTCGTCCCTGCCAGGCCAGCTTTTTCTGCTGGCCTACGACCTGGACCGCGATCGCATGCGCCGATCGCCCTACCTCGGCCGTGCGCTGCGGGCGGCCGCCCTCACCGAGCTCCGCCAGCAGGGCGCGATCGCCGACGAGCGAGGCCGGGTCCGGCTCGTGCCCGCGTCCGGCGCCGGTCGGCACCCCCGGCCCGGGGCACCGGGCCGGGGAGCGCCCGACCTCGACGCCCTGTCCGCGGCCGTGGCCGAGGAGATCAGCGCCCGGCCGCGGCCCCGCAAGTGGCGGCACTGGGTGGACAGGAACCAGCGGGCGGCCGTCCGGACGGTGCGGGACGAGCTCGCAGCCGGGCACTGGATCCGGGTGGAGCATCGCCGGATCCTCGCAGTCATCCCCTCGACGGTCGTCACCGTGCGGGACAGGGCCATGGTGCGCCGGCTCCATGGCACGGTGGACCAGGTGCTGCGGGTCGGTTCGAGCGCCGGGGCCAACCCGGTCGCCGCCAGCCTGGCGGCGCTCCTCGGGGCGGGCGAGATCGGTGCGCTTCGCAGCTGGCGGGCCCGGCGGGCCGTCCGGCACCGGCTTGCCGTGATGGAGCCGGTGGCCGGTCCCGCCGTCGCGGCGCTGCGCGCCGCCGTGCGCTCCCAGAAATCCGAGGGCGCCTGAGCGCGTCCGGGCGGCAGGGATCAACTCGGATCAGGCCGGATCAGATCCGATCAGGTCGGGGAGATGAGGCCCGTCGCGAGCAGGAAGAGGAGGATCGATCCGAGGGCGAGGCGGTAGATGATGAAGACGCTGTAGCTGTGCCGCGCGACGAACTTCAGCAGCCAGGCGATCGCGACGTAGGCCGTCAGGAAACTGACCACGGTCGCGGTGATGGTGACCGTCCAGCCGACCCCGTTGGCGATGTTGGACGACTCGGTCACGACCTGGAGCAGCGCGGCGGCGAACAGCGCCGGGATCGAGAGGAAGAACGACAGCCTGGTCACCGTGACCCGGTCGATTCCGCGGAACAGGCCGGCGGACATCGTCGAACCGGAACGCGAGATCCCGGGAATCAGGGCCATGCACTGGACGACGCCGATCACCAGGGTGTCCTTCCAGGTGACGTCCTCCTCGTGCCGCTTCTGGGTGGCGACGTGATCGGCGTAGGCCATAACCCCGCTCCAGCCGATCAGCGCCAGGCTGACAAACCACAGGCTCCGCAGTGTGGTCTCGATCTGATCTTTGAAGAGCAGACCGACGATCCCGATCGGAATGGAGCCGACGATCACCGCCGTGCCAAACCGAAAGTCGGGGTGATCACGGTACTCTGGCCTGGTCAGGCCCCGGGCCATGGCGGCGATGATGCGCTGGAAATCGCGCCGGAGGTACAGCAGGGTGGCGAATACCGCGCCTACCTGGATGATCGCCGTGAATGCGGTGATGTCCGGGTCGTCGATCTTGTGGCCGAGCGCCTTCTCCAGGATCGTCAGGTGGCCGGTGCTGGAGACCGGGAGGAACTCCGTCAGCCCTTCGACCGCACCGAGAAAAACCGCTTCGACGATATTCATTCCAGCCCTTCCTCGGCACCACCTGCGACCGGCGGACCGCCAGGAGTGTATGCCGGGAAAGATCGGCAATTGACACGGGGTCTACCGGGCACGCCCCACCTGGCGGCGCTCACCGGACCTGCGGGCTGCACGCCGCGGCCGCCGACACGAACCCACGCACCCGTCCCACCCCGCCCCGTCCCACCC
>NZ_JBFLUG010000274.1:0-4458 GCF_041008525.1 Parafrankia sp. FMc2
CTCCTACCGCACCCGCGCCCGCCGCGAGCTCCTCACCAAGGACCGACCCAACCACAACTGATCAACCAGACGCAGGGGGTCAAGATTCAGAGACCCGCACGGGGTCGGTTTTCGGGGAGCCTTGACAGCCCGTCGCCGGTCGGCGCGTGGGCCGCCGCACGGCTCGTCACGCCCGGCCAGGCCGGGACGACATCGACCTCGTCCCAGGGGCCCGGGCGCCCCCGCAGCAGCTGTGTGTGCCAAGGCAGTCCGAGATACACGATGCGGGCCGTCGGGTACGCCGCGCGCAGCGCCTCCAGCGCAGGCAGGGCGAGGACGAAGTCCCCGAGCCCACTCGCCCGCAGCACGACGATCCCGCGCACATCCTCGACGCGGGAGGTGGTGGCCCGACGGCAAGGCTCTCCAGCCCTGAGTTCCCCGACAGATGCGGTCACGCCGTGTCGGTGCCCGTCCACGGAGCTCCGACACGCGATGAGGAGCCGGGGATCGACCAGCCCGCCTGACGAAGCAGGCTCCCTTCGGCCGGGGAAAGTCTGCCACGCAGCCGCGACCGGTTCGCCCCGACTAAGCTGCCTTTGCGAGGTACGGGCTCGGGTGGCCTGAGGGTCGAGCGCGGTGATGCGTACAAACGACCTGGTCGTGGGGCAGCGCGTCCGCGTTGAGGAGGGCCCCGTGGCTGACGGCCAGAGCGAGGACGCGAAGGTCCAGTGGGCGCGCGAGCTGCTGAACACGCCCTGGCGGGACGATCCCGCGGCAACGGTCGTCGGCGCACGTCGGCTGATCGAGCTGGGGCCGCCGTATGTCGCTGAGGCCGTCGACCAGATCAGGCTGCGTGTTCTCACCAACCACCACCTCGGTATGAGCATCCGTATCGAGGGTGCGCGGCTGCTGGCGGGGCTGGGCGGGAAACACGTCGAGTACGCCGCCTACGGCCTACGGTTGATGATCAGTGAGTATCGGGGCTACGTCGAGCCGTCCGACAACATGGACGCGGCCAAGGAGCTTGCGGGGTTGGGACCTGCCCATGTCGCCGAAGCGGCGTGGGAACTTCGACGACAGATCCGGACGTCCGACGCCGAGAGGTGGGACCGGGCGCACGGGGCGCTGTACCTGGCCGACCTGCGAGGTCCTGGCGTGATGCCCGAACCGCCGTCAGAGTGGGACTTCCCGGTCTACGGCGCGTTCCAGGACCGTGCCGGAAGGCACGAGTTCGAGCAGCGTTGGGTCGAGGGATGGGGCACCGTACGCGGTGAGCCCGGCCAGCCACTATGGCACATGAGCTTCGGTCATCGCGCATCGGACGAGGGCACCCTTGTCGTGTCGACCTGGCGCGGCCTCGGCAGCTACTGGCACGGGACGAACGGCCCTCTGGACGCCAGGCGCGACGCCGCGATCGACAGCCAGGTCGGCGCGCTGAGCCTGGCGTTCCCGCGCGACGCCGTCACAGGTCGGGCCGAGGAGGACTTCTGGCGAGCGGGGGCGCCGCTGAGCGACTGGCCGCAGTCGTGGCCAACGCTAGCGATCACTGTGAACGACGACCGGGTCGAGTTCCGCATCCGCCGGCTCGGCGACGCCTGGGCAGCCGTCGCTCAGCTCGGCCCGCTGGCAATCGGCGTCTACGGGCGCGGCTGCGAACTCGGTGACCACAGCCTGTTCAGCGTCTCCAGGGCTTATACGTCTCCAGGACTTACTGTCCCGTGTCTGTGAGCGGTGAGTGTGAGCTGGACCTGATCGACATGTCGGATGTCGCCGCGATGCTGGGGCTGGGACGGAGCAGGGCGGACACGCTGAGCAGGTATGCCGGGTTCCCGACACCTGCCGTGGTCAAGCCTCGGATCCGCCTGTGGCATCGCCGCGAGGTGGAGGCATGGTGCGACCGGAACCGACCGGGTTGGCGCGGCGAGGGATGACCCGCAGCCACGCAATGACCGCCCATGATCACGTCACGACGAACGTGTCGCAGACCACATTTGCGACAGTCCGGGCTGAATCTCGAAACGGTTCGATCAGTACCGACAGGCGATGAAGAACGCAGTCAGAGCCGGTCAAAAGTACGGGATACGCACGGGATGATCTAGATTCCGGACTGCTTCACCGGCCGCGAAAATGCCTGGCTACCAGGCAGTTCGGAGCCGGCGAGGGGGCTCGAACCTAACCGCTCGATTACAAAACGAAACGCCGCGTATCGGAACATGCCGGAAAGTGCCGCGCCGTGCCGCAAAATCCGAGGTCAGCGGGTTTTCGGTGTCGGAACGTGCCGGCGGATGCCGCGTCGTGCCGCAGCATCCGCGCACACAATGCGCACACACGCGGCCCGATCTGGATCATCGTCCGAACGACGGAGACGCCTCATCGACTCTAGTCATCAGCGACCACTTCGGCGACGCCACGTAACCGACCCGCTCAACGGGAACCGGGTAGATCCTCGCCTTGGAGAACGAAGCCGCGACCACCGGCTCATCTTCGCAGCGGCGAGCAGATAGCACAAGTGCTACTCTCGGGGGGTGGACGAGATAGGGCTTCGAGAGGTCCGGCAGAACGCCAGCGATCTGGTACGCCGGGCCCAGGCCGGTGAACGGCTCACTATCACCGTGGCCGGCCGACCAGCAGCCGTCCTCGGCCCGGTGAGTTCGCGTGTGTGGCGGCGCTGGGGCGATCTGGCGGATCTCTTCGCCCAGCCGGAGGACACCGACTGGCCCGAGGACCGCAACCTCGTCGACGGTTCCCTCGCGGATCCCTGGGAAGGCCGATGAATCGCGGCGTCCTCGACACCAGTGTCCTGGTCGCCACGGACGTCACCCCCATTCCAGGCGAGTTGGCAGTCAGCGTCATCAGCATCGCCGAACTACAGTTCGGCATCCTCGTCGCCAAGACGCCCCAGGCCCGCGCAACCCGGCTCGCCCGCCTCAGCGCGATCCAACGACGGTTCGACCCGCTGCCCGTCGACGACGCCGTCGCCGACAGCTACGGACGTCTCGCCGCCCGCGTCGTCGAAGTCGGGCGCCAGCCACGCGCACGCACCATGGACCTGCTGATCGCGGCCACCGCCCACGCCCACGCAGCCAGCATCTACACCCGCAACGCAGCCGACCTCGCGGGTCTGGAAGACCTCCTGAGGATCGTCACGATTTAGAAGGCGCTGACGCCCCTGTGTTGTCAACTGCCCTGAGTGGCTGGTGGGTGCGGGCGTGGAATGGCGTTGTAGATCTCGCGGGCGACGTAGCGTTTGAGTCTTCTGAGTCAAGTTGTCACGGTAGTTGTCAAGTCAACTGCGACAGTGGATCTTCGTTTGGTTGGCTTGGAATGGGCTGGTTGATCCACACGGTCTCGGGCAGACGGGGCGGTCGTGGCCGGCGGGCGAACCGCTCTGGGTGGGCCGCGTGGGCGCGGTCGAGGGTGGCCTGCCGGTGGGCCTGGACCTGGCTGGCGGTGCCGAAATGGACCGAGGCGGGGGTGTGGAACCCGATCCCGGAATGGCGATGGTCATGGTTGTAGGCGGTGAAGAAACCCTCACAGTAGATGCGGGCATCGGCGAGCGACCCGAACCGGTCCGGGAAATCGTAGCTGTACTTGAGGGTCTTGAACTGCGCCTCCGAGAAAGGATTGTCGTTCGACGTCCGTGGCCGTGAATGGGACCGGTGGACCCCGAGGTTGACGAGGAGTTCCGACACAGGTTTCGAGACCATCGCCCCACCGCGGTCCGCGTGGACCGCCTGGGGAGCCGACCCGTTCCGACGGATCGCGTCGGCGATGAAATCCTTCGCTACCACCGCATCCTCGGCGGCAGCGACGAGCCAGCCGGTGACATACCGCGAGTAGATATCGATGATGACGTAGAGCTTGTACCAGGTTCCTTTCTCGGGTCCCTTCAACGCGGTGATGTCCCACGACCAGATCTGCGACGGTTCGGTCGCGGACAGCTCGGGGCGGACCCGCGGCGGGTGCGTCGCCTGGGCACGGCGTTCCCGGGTCTGCCCCGCCGCCCGAGCGATCCGGTACATCGTCGATAGGGAACACCAGTAGCGGCCGGCATCGAGCTCCCGGGCCCAGACCTGCGGGATCGCCAAATCCTGGTAGGCCGGGCTCGCCAGGACCGCCAGGACCTGCGCACGCTCGGCTTCGGTCAACGTCCCCGGCGGAGGCGTCCGCGCCGGCCACGGCCCATACACAGGCCCGCGCGGAGCGATATGGCGATAATGCGTCGCCCGCGACCGGCCGACATGGGCACACGCCCGATTCACCGGAACACCCGCGGCGCGAAGTTCATCAAAAGCCAGGTTCAACGCCTGGTCGGCTACTGGTCGGAGTCCGCTCTCTCGGAGACCTGCTGCAGTCGGGTAGCCGGCGGGAATCGCACCCGCCGGCTCCCACGGATCCGTACGTGAACCTCTCGGTTCATACGGCTCTTACCGTCCGGCGAATGATCCTCCGCAGTCGGTAATCCATGCCCAGTGGGCG
>NZ_JBFLUG010000275.1:0-4453 GCF_041008525.1 Parafrankia sp. FMc2
CGTGGTTCCGTGCCACCCGCACCGCGATCACCCGAACGGCGATCCCGGTGCCCGGCGCCCCCGGCCCGGCCGGCGATCGACCCCGCCTCGTACACGCCAGCTGCCACCGCCGACATCCCGCCGGCGACACAGCCGACACGGGCAGCAATCTGTAGGGCCTGCCCGCCCACGCGGGCCGCCTGAGCCCGGTGCCGCGACGAGTGGCACGCCGGGTTCTGAAGGGGCGGGGGCGCAGCAATGCGCCCCCGCTACCTGACGACTGCGCGGTGACGCTACGGCGTCTGTACTGTTTCTTCGTCATCGAGGTCGACTCCCGCACCGTCCACATCCTCGGCGCCACCGCCCACCCCGACGGACCGTGGACCACCCAACAAGCCCGGAACCTCCTCCTGGACCTCGGTGACCGGACTGCCGACTTCCAGTTCCTGGTCCGTGACCGCGCCGGACAGTTCACCGCGTCGTTCGACGCGGTCCCCGCCGACGCCGGCATCACCGCCGTCACGATCCCACCCCGGGCTCCGCGGGCGAACGCCTACGCGGAACGGTTCGTCCGCACGGTCCAGACCGAGGTCACCGACCGGATGCTGATCTTCGGCGAGCGGCACCTACGCACCGTTCTGGCCGAGTACGCACGGCACTACAACGGACGACGACCCCACCGCGGTTGTGGCCTTCAACCACCACGACCCGACCACCCCGTCGCCGATCTGACCCAGGAACGGATCAAGCGCCGACCCATCCTCGGTGGCCTGATCAACGAATACGAACGAGCCGCCTAAAAGCCCAGGTCAACGCAGGTGGCCGAGTTCTGACACCCCACAGGCGAACGCCGACGTCGGAACCGGTGGACAGGCACGACGTCGACGCATCACTCGATCATGACCGATCGACAGCCGTCGGACAACGGACTCCGCCGATGCAACAGAGCCGACCAGACCACTGAGCGCAAAATTACTAACAAATGCTACCCTAAGTAGCTAAATCATCACAGAGAGTGTCCGAGGGGGGACTCGACCCATTCGTACATGATCGGCTTGCATGAGGTCTTCGACCTGTCGTCCTTGGCGGCAGGCGGTGTCCGATGAACACCCAGGAGATTGCACCGCCAGAGCAGCCCGGGAGGCCGCCCTCGGCGAACGGCCCCGAGATCACGGTCACCCTGGTAACAGCGATCATGATCGTAGTAGTCGGGCTGACCTTCCTGTTCGGGTTCGGCAATGTCCTCCAACTCGGCCTGCGTCTCGGGGTGCCGATCTGGGTCGCACCGCTGGTGGCCCCGGCAGTCGACCTGTCCGTGGTGGGACTTCTCCTGGGCACCCGACAGCTGGCCCTGCAGGACGCTCCCCCGGAGCTGCTGCGCCCCGCCCGCCGGCTACTGGTCTTCTCCAGCATCGTGACCCTGGCGTTGAACATCGCCGAACCGGTGATCGCAGGCGACTACGGCAAGGCCGCCTTCGACGCAGTCGGCCCGGCCCTACTGATCGGGTGGAGCGAGGTCGGCCCCGGCCTGCTGCAAGCGATGCGCTACCCCATCATTCCCCCGGCCCCCATCCCGATTCCACAGCGCAACGGCACGCCAGCATCCACCGTGCCCACCGACGACCGCGACGATGACACCGGCTCGACCGTGGCCGGTGTTCCCCGACAACGCAAGCCCGACCCAGGCAGCGCCGCCACGGCTTCAGCCACGCTGCTCACACGTGCGCGGCGGGAAGACACCCGGTACTGGGAGGAACACCACCGGCCGATCTCCGCGGAGGAGCTACGGAAACGCCTGAAGATCGGATCAAAACGAGCCCGAGGTCTCGTCATACAGCTGCGCGCGGACGCCCATCGGGCCCTTGAGGAGCTCGCCCCTGCAGCTGACCCGCTCATATCCATGGTCAATCCGGCCGGAGTCGGTCTGGATGACGTCGAGATAATTGATATCGAACCAGCAGGACAGAGTTGGCTCGCCGCATCCGAGTGAGCGCCCCTTCGTATCGTCTGGGACCAGCACCGAGACCGTGCGCCAGCAATGTGGGAGGCCGAACCGCCGACCGTCCGCTTTTCAGGCCGGTCCATACCGTCCAGGAGCGTCCATACACGTGCCCTGACGTCCCCTTCTGGTCGCTGGAGTCCCCCTCTGGCGGCCCGCGTTGCCACACCCACTGCCACACATCCGCCGCCTCCGAGAGGGCCAGCGGCACCCCCGTCGCGCCTTCGCCGCACCCCTGCGTAGCAACCGGTGTGGCAGCGGGCAGGTCGGAGCGGACAGCCCCGCCCGAGCGATCAGCCGGCGCCTGGCAGCCGACCACGGACGGGCGGGGTCTTCGATGAGCGCCGAAGCGGCAACAGCCGCAGCCGCGTCGGGCGGTCGTGGCGGCGACGGGACAGGTAGCTCTGCCGTTCGGGGCGTCAGTGTGATCATGGTGTTGGTGATGGGGCTCAGTTTCCTGTTCGGCTTCGGCAACTCCTGGGCGCTGGGCCTCCACCTGGGGGTGCCGCCGTATGTCGCGCCGCTGGTCGCGCCCGCGGTGGACCTGTCCGTGGTCGGCCTCCTGCTCGGTATCCGCCAACTGGCGCTCGGCGGAGCGACCACTCGGCAGATGCGGCCGGCATGGCGGCTACTCGTCTTCGCCGGCTTCGTCACACTGGCACTGAACATCGCCGAACCCCTCATCGAGCAGAACTACGGCAGGGCCGCCTTCGACGCTGTTGGTCCGCTGCTCCTGATCGGCTGGGCCGAGGTCGGGCCAGGCCTACTCCAAGCGATGAAAGCCATCGAATCCAAAACCGCCCAGCCCACGCCCGTTGATGGCCTGCCCGCAACGAACGAGGCATCCACGCATTCGGACGCCCCCAAGGCTACGTCACCTGCACCGGCACGGCCCCAGACAAAGCAGTCGGATGCCGACCCCACCCCCGTTCGACACAGTCAGGCCGTCACGTCCAGCGCTGCGTCGTCGGCAGCATCGATGCCGGACGGGCTCGCCGCCGGTCCGGAGCCAGGAACGCCGGAGGACTCATCCCCGACAGCCGGGGCCGGGGAAGGGAAGTCGGATCGGCGCCAGATTGACAAGAAGGCGCGTGAGCAAAACCTGCTCCACCGGGCCCGCGCCGAGGATGTGCTGCGCTGGCAGCATCACCAGCGCCCTATCTCGGCGGACACGCTGCGAAAGCGGCTCCATGTAGGCGCCCCCACGGCTCGCAGGCTCGTCGCGCAGCTACGCAGCGACACCCACACCCAGATCGAAGGCATCGGGGATCGGGCGACCGACGTCGGCTGAACGCTCGATACGAGACGTGGCCTCGCATCGAGCGACGTCGTGGAGGACCGGAGGGGTCGCTCCATCGGCGTGCCCACGGCTTGCCCACACCGTTGCTCCTCGACCGATCGTCGATCGGACCGCCAACCGAGCCGTCCCTCGGGACGAGGAAGGCTGCCGGTCGTCGGGCGAGACCGGCGAGTCCGTTCACGATCAGCAGATATCGGCTTGATCGTTACTTGGTAGGGATTGATCTCCCCTCACTCCGCTCGCTACGGTGTGTGCGTGGATGAGGACGATGCGGGGGATCGGTTCTCCAACGCGATGAGGCTACTTCTGCTGATCGCAGCGGTCGCGGAGCCGCTGAGTGAGGCCGCGAGGGTGGCAGCTCCGACGAAAAGTGTGGCGGTTCTGCACGCCGAAAGCCGACTTCAGAAACTTGACTTCTGGCTCCGCAACCCGGACTACCTCGCCGACGAGTTGCTCAATGACTACGAAAGAACTGGCGACCCACTCGACCTGCAACTGGCCGCCGAGATCCTCAACTCGGACGAACCGGAGATCTGCGCGATTCCGATGGTCCGGTATCTCTTCGGAGCGTTCGAGGAACTCGATCGTGCATTGAGCGTGCTTGTAGCCCCGGGATTACTGATAATCAAACCGCAGCGGACTCCGGATCGAGTGCTTCAGGATAGCTACTTCCTCACCGAGAAAGGTTCTGAACTCGCCGCTCGGGCCTCCGCGGAATTCCCGGAGCTGCACTGGTACACCGAACGGGCGCTTCTCGTGCGGGCGCTGGCAGAGGCGGCCGGACATTCTGCTATCGCGTTGGCGCGGCGACAGTATCTGCAACGCGATTACGCCGAGACGCCTCTGCGCGAGGTAATCCCGTCGATCGCAAACAGATGCCGGGAACGACTCGCGATTCTGAGGAGTGAATTGCTGGACCACGGAGAGGCTGGTTCCGGGCATGCTGGAAGGCGCTGGGAGCCTGGCTTCCAGCGCTGGTCATATCGATACTCGGTGAGCGGCGGCGGGTTTTCCTTTCTGTGTGGGGCGGAGGGCTATGCTGCGGGTATGACGGTGACGGTGTAGCCGAGTTTCTCCAGTTCACCGACGAGGTTCTTCCGGCGGCGTTCGGGGTCCCGGCGTCTGCGGGCGTGCCAGTCTCCGCCGAGGTCCTGGTAGACGGTGTTGTTCGCGAT
>NZ_JBFLUG010000276.1:0-4382 GCF_041008525.1 Parafrankia sp. FMc2
CCCCGGTCCCGCCCCGGTCCCGCCTCCCAGCCCGGCGCTTCTGGCTCCGGCCGGCGGCCGGCGGACGGCCACCGGGCCAAAGCCGCCATCAATGTCCTCGATCGGTACGCTACGTAGCCTTGCCGAGACTTCAGGCGAGAATGTCGCGATCATCCTACAGTGCACCGCGCGACGCGCCGATCGGCCGCTCACCGGGAGGCTGAGCATTTCGACAAGTGGGTTCTGAGCAGAAATGTGACGTTTCTTGGGCAGCTACCTCGTGTTGGTGGGCTCGTCTGGTCCCCCGTCGACCCACCCCCGAGGAAGACATTCATGACCATCAGTTCTGAGCATTCCGCCGAGCTGCGGGCCGCCGCCCGCGGCCTGGAGCGGCGCAGGTTCCTCACCCTGTCCGGCGCGGCCGCGACGCTCGCGTTCACCGTCGGCCTGCCCGGCACCGCCTCCGCCAGTGCTCCGGCGCTCGCCCCGGGGAAGGTGACGAGCGATCCGTTCAGGCTCGGTGTCGCCTCCGGAGACCCGCAGCCGAGTTCGGTGCTGCTGTGGACGCGGCTGGCGCCCGAGCCGCTGGCGGCCGACGGCGGGTTGCCGCCGGCCCGCATCCCGGTCGCCTGGGAGATCGCCTCCGACGAGCGGTTCCGGCGCATCGTGCGACGCGGTGACGACTGGGCGCATCCCGAGTTCGGCCACTCCCTGCACGTCGATGTTGCCGGCCTGGCGCCGGGCCGCGAGTACTACTACCGGTTCAGGGTGGGTTCGTGGGTGAGCCCGGTCGGCCGGACCCGGACCGCGCCCGCCCCCGGCGCGCCCGTACGGTCGATGACGTTCGCCACCGTCTCCTGCCAGCGTTACGACCAGGGCTACTACACCGCCTACCGGTACCTCGCGCAGGAGAACGTGGATGCCGTCTTCCACACCGGTGACTACCTCTACGAGTACGCGGTCAACGGTGCCGGCGGCACCCGTGCCTACACCGACCGGGTGCTGCCGGACGCGGTCAACCGGGAGACGGCCACCCTGGAGGACTACCGGGTGCGCTACGGGCTGTACAAGTCGGACCCGGATCTGATCGCCGCGCATGCCGCCCACCCGTTCGTGGTCACCTGGGACGACCACGAGGTGGAGAACAACTACGCCGGCGGCATCCCGGAGAACAGTGTGCCGCCGGCGGAGTTCCTGCTTCGCCGGGCCGCCGCCTACCGCGCCTACTGGGAGAACATGCCGTTGCGACGGCCGCAGTTCCCGCAGGGGCCCGACATGACGCTCTACCGGCGCTTCGGCTGGGGACGGCTGGCGCAGTTCGACGTCCTCGACACCCGCCAGTACCGCACCGACCAGGCCAACGGCGACGGGTGGAAGCCGTCGAGCGCCGAGTCCGAAGCCGAGTCCAGGACGCTGCCGGGCCTCGCCCAGGAGCGGTGGCTCACCGACGGGTGGGCGCGGTCGAACGCGCAGTGGAACATCCTCTCCCAGCAGGTCACCTTCGCCCGCCGGGCCAGCGCCGACGGCAGCGCGAACCTGTCGATGGACTCCTGGGACGGCTACCCGGCGTCGCGTCGGCGGGTCCTCGACGGCTGGAAGCAGGCCCAGCCCCGCCGGGGTCGTTCCGGCAAGGACCTGATGGTGCTCACCGGCGACGTCCACGTGGCCTACGGTTTCGACATCCACGACGACCCGGCCGACCCCGCCTCGAGGATCCTCGGCACCGAGGTCGTCGCCACCTCGATCACCAGCGGCGGCAACGGTTCCGCCCAGCCGGCGAACTGGGCCGGCTACCACGAGCACAACCCGCACCTGAAGTTCTACAACGGCCTGCGCGGTTACGTGCTCGTCAACCTCGGCGCGACGGCCGCCGAGATCGACTGGAAGACGGTCAGCCACGTCAGCACGCCCGGCGGCACCCTGGTGACCGCCGGATCGTTCGTGACGCAGGCGGGAAGCCCCGGCCTGGTCGCCCGCTAGCCTCCAGGCCGCCACCGCGGATGCGGGCTGGAGGCCAGACAGGGCAGCGACCTCCCAGGTCCTCCTTCCCGGGAGGTCGCCTCAGCCCTCGCAGCCGCGGCCGTTGCCGTCCCGGTCCAGGGCGAACGGGTCGGGAGGCGTGACACGCAGCGGGCCGCGGACGTAGTGGGGGCCGTTGTCCTCCCCGCCCTCGCAGTCGTAGTCGCCCACGTCGGTGCGCAGGCAGACGTCGGGATACGACGAGTCGCACCCGGCGCGGGCATCCGCCGCCGCAGGCGGCGACGGTGCCGCGGCCGAAAGCTCCGGCCGGACCACCGCCGCGACCGATGGCTGCGGCGCCGCTGTCGGCGGTGCGTCCTGCGGCGGGTTCGCCGCGTGGGAACGGCCGCCGAGGCCGCCTCCGGAGCGTCGTCTCCACGACAGCGTGGGATCGGGGGCGGCAATCCGGCGGCGAATACGATCCGCGTCAGCACGGGCACCGACTGCAACCTTCGCATGAGCCAGCCGGCGGCAGTGACTTCAGACGCGTGGGGCGGTCCGAGGACGACATGGGCGACGGCAGGGACGTGAGCGGATCCGAGCCGGAGTGGAACTTCTTCGTCTCCTACACCCAGGCCGACCGTGGCTGGGCCGAGTGGATCGCCTGGCAGCTCGAGGACGCCGGCTACTCCGTCCTGATCCAGGCCTGGGACTTCGTTCCGGGCTCCTACTGGATGGCCATGATGGAGCGGGGAATCCGCGACGCGCAGCGCATCGTCGCCGTGCTGTCCGGGGCCTATCTGCGCTCCGTCTACGGCGAGCGGGAATGGCAGGCGGCGCTTCGGGCGGATTCGCAGGGTTTCGCGCGACGGCTGGTGCCGGTCCGCGTCGCCGACTGCGTCCGGCCGGGCCTGCTCGGCGGGGTGGTCTCGATCGACCTTTTCGGCAGGTCGGAGGCTGATGCCGCGCACCACCTGCGCGCACAGATCATCGGGGCGGTCCACGGGCGAGTAAAGCCGAAAGCAGCGCCGCACTTCCCGCTGACGTCCGCCGTCATGGTCGGGGCCGGTTCTGACGAGCCCACCGATGCCGCCGCCAGCCGGGTCGCCCCCGGGACCGGCCACACCCACGGTTCCGGGGATGCCGGGGATTCCGCCCACGTTGATGTCGATCCCGCCGACGCCGGCAGACCTGGTCCTCCGTCCCCGGCGGGCCTGGTCAGGCCGGCCCGCCCGCCTCGGAACGAGCCACCCGCTTTCCCGCTCACCGCGGACCGGCTCACCACGCCGGCCCGGATGGTGCGGCTGGGTGCTGCCGTCGTCCTGACCGCGGCGGCCGTCGGTGCGGCGGCGGTGGCGGCAGCCGTCGGGTTCGGCGATGACAGTAAGCTCCGGGCGTCGGTCACCCTTGACCCGAGCGGTTCCGTTCCCACTTCCGGCGCCGCTCCCGCACCCACCGCACCAGGCCCCAGCGGCGGAACGCCCGCCGCGCCGGCGCCCGGAACAGGGACCCTCGAGCCGGCGCCGCCCGCGCCCACTGGTACAGGTCCCGGGCCGGCCCCCGGGGCGACGACTACGGTGCCGGCACCGACACCGACGACCGCCCCGCCGGACAGACCGCCGACCGCAACGCTCACGGTTGACGTCACCGCCGGCCCGGCGCCGCTCGAGGTGCGGGCGGACGGTGGGCAATCCGCCGCCGGATCAGGTCCGATCCGGGAGTACACGTTCTCCTTCGACGACGTCGTCAAGAAGGGTACCAAGGCAACGAGCACCCATCGGTTCACCGAACCCGGGAAGCACACCATCACCCTCACCGTCACCGACGAGACGGGCCGGCAGAGGACGAGCCGACCCGAATCGGTGCACGTGGGGCCCACGGCCCAGCTGCCCGCTCCCACCCTCATCATGCCGCTGGACAACACGCCCGTCTTCTCGGGGACGTCGCTCGACCTGATGTGGAACGCCGTGCCAGGCGCCGCCGACTACACGGTGGAAATCGAACGCCAGACCGGCGAATCATCCTGGGAGCACACCGAGACCCTCCGTAAGCAGGGCACCACCGCCGTCCACACGTTCACCAGCTCGCTCGAGCGCTGGCGGGTCACCGCCCACAGGGCCGACGGCACCGCCGGGCTCGCCAGCGAATGGCGACGCGTCCAGCTTGCACCCGGCTGAATGACTGCCGACCCTCATCGCCTGGTGACCCGTCTGGTGACCCGTCGCGTCGTCCGCGACGATCAGAATCATGGCCGATGGCATGCCCGTCCTTCTCCCGCCAGCTCTCCGGGTCGGTGACCTTGTCAGTGTGGTCGCGCCCCAATACCAGGAACTTTAGGTTCGGGTTAGTACTGTGACGACCGAGGGTGGTGGTCCTGTGAGGTGTCTGTCGATCGGCTTCTTGGTGGGGAATGGGGTGCGGTTGGCCCGGCGGACGACGCGGGG
>NZ_JBFLUG010000277.1:0-4368 GCF_041008525.1 Parafrankia sp. FMc2
TCCGTGGAACTTTGGTCGGTTCACACAGAGCTACACGCGGTGGCCGTCTTTGTCCCGGAGCGACACACCCCCACCCCGGACGATCAACCAGCCGATCCCGATCTACACCACGCGGTGGGACTCACCCGGGGATAGCCACCGTGCGGGACCGGGTGGTGCAGGCGGCCCTCCTGACTGTCCTAGAGCCGATCTTCGAGGCGGATTTCCAGCCGTGCAGCTACGGTTTCCGTCCGAAGCGCCGGGCTCATGACGCGATCGCCGAAACACATTTCCTGGCGTCTCGTTCCTACGAGTGGGTCGTCGAGGGTGATATTGAGGCGTGCTTCGACAACATTTCGCATTCTGCGCTGTTAGACCGGGTGCGGGTTCGCGTCGGAGACAAGCGTGTGCTGGGTCTGGTGAAGGCGTTCCTGAAAGCCGGTGTCCTCACCGAGGGCGGGGCGGAAAGGGATACGGTCACGGGCTGTCCACAGGGCGGTATCGTGTCACCGCTGCT
This sequence comes from Parafrankia sp. FMc2, assembly GCF_041008525.1. Lineage (NCBI taxonomy): Bacteria > Bacillati > Actinomycetota > Actinomycetes > Frankiales > Frankiaceae > Parafrankia > Parafrankia sp. FMc2. The sequence continues at coordinate 497 of NZ_JBFLUG010000277.1, forward strand.
CGCAAATATCGCACTGTCCGTCCTGGATGATCATTTTGCCGGGGCGTGGAACGCGATGGGTGACTCCCATAAGCGGGCCGAACGGCGCCGTCGAGGGCTGGCGAACTATCGGCTTATCCGCTACGCGGATGACTGGCTGCTGATAGTCGCTGGAACCCGTGCTGACGCGGAAAGGCTGCGGGAGGAAGCAGCGGCGGTGCTTTCTCCGATGGGCCTGTGCCTGTCGGCGACGAAGACACGGATCACCCACATAGACAAGGGCCTCGAGTTCCTGGGGTTCCGCGTCCAGCGGCACACCCAGCGAGGATCGGCGAAACGCTACGTCTACACGTACCCGACCCGCGCCGCCTTCGCGGCGGTCAAAGGAAAAGTACGGGCGCTGACCCGAGGAGCAACGAACCAGTCACTGGACATCCTGCTACACCGGCTCAACTAGGTGCTGCGGGGATGGACAACCTACTTCCGGCACGGGGCATCGGCCAAGACCTTTGCCTACCTGTCCGCCTATACCTGGCGGCGGGTGTGGTGCTGGCTGCGGCACAAGCACCGGAAAACCAGCTGGAAGGAGCTACGCCGCCGTTACCAGCCAGACCAGCGGCCGGCGTGGAATGGAGTGACGCTGTTCAACCCGGCGGCGGTGACAATTATCCGATACCGCTACAGGGGAACGACGATCCCTTCGCCGTGGATGACGGCCGCGTAACGGTCGGACAGGCCATCGATATCGGCTCGTGGAGAGCCCGGTGCTCGGCTAACGGGGACGCCGGGTTCGGAGGGCGGGCCGGGGAAACGGGCCGGTAGAGATACCGGTACCGCGCCGCGGTCCGACCCTACTTCCACATGCTGGAAGACCAGTTCGAATGCTGGCTTCTCAACGCGGCCCATGTCCGTAACGTTCCAGGTCGGAAAACCGATGTGGCGGACGCCGCGTGGCTTGCGGACCTGGTCGCGCATGGCCTGGTCCGCCCGTCGTTCGTCCCCCGAAGCCGTTCCGGGACCTGCGCGACCTCACCCGGGCACGGCGCACAGTCGTGGAGGAGAAGACCCAGGAGGTCCAGCGGCTGGAGAAGCTGATGCAGGACGCCGGGGTGAAACTCACCAGCGTCGCGTCCCAGCTGCTGGGGTCTCCGGCCGGGCGATCCTGGACAAGATGATCGCCGGGGAGCGGAACCCGGAGTATCTCGCCGAGCTGGCCCGAGGCCGGCTCCGCGGGAAGATCCCTCAGCTTCAGGAGGCCCTGGCGGGGACGTTCCGTTCGGGTCACCACGGGTTCCTCGCCGCGCAGCTGTTGGAACGGATCGATCTGTGTGACGAGCAGATCGAGGAGCTGGACCACCCAGGGCGCCGGCAAGTTTGCTGAGGCGTAGGTGGTGGATCAGACCTGGGGTTTCTGGTGGGCCTGCGTAGCGGGAGGCGGGTACGTCGCCGGGGGCCTCAGAGGCACGGGCACGACACCTGAAGATCATGGAGGTTCCTACGTCATCATGATCGAACCGAGGTGCCGTGCCCGCCGTACCAGTATCACCGCCTGCCCCTGTTCTCGATCAGCTGGCTACCGCTGTTACCGATGGTTATCACCGGCCGTCGTCGGTGTCGGGTCTGGTGGCCGTGTTCGGCCGGGTCCCGGACCCGCGGAAACCCCGAGGCCGGCGGCACAGCCTGGCCGTGGTGTTGACTCTGGCGACCTGCGCGGTCCTCGCCGGTGCACGGTCGTTCACCGCGATCGGTGAGTGGGCCGCCGATGCCGGTCTGGCGGCCACCGGTCCGCTCGGTATCGCCCGGGTGCCTGAGGAGTCGACGTTCCGCCGGGTGTTCGCCGCCCTCGACGCCGACGCGCTGGACGCGGTGCTGGGAGCGTGGGCGACCGCGGTGACCAGCCCGGCCGCGGGGACGCGGCGGCGGGTCGCGGTCGATGGCAAGACCGTGCGCGGTTCCCGCACCAGCGACAACCCGGGTCGGCATCTGCTCGCAGCCCTCGATCATCACACCGGTGTCGTGCTCGGCCAGGTCGCGGTGGACGCGAAGACGAACGAGATCCCCGCGCTGCCCGTCCTGCTCGCCGACCTCGACCTCACCGGTGTGATCGTCACGGCGGACGCGTTGCACACCCAGACCGAGACCACCCGCTGGCTGGTCGGCCGCGGGGCGCACTACCCCTGCTGACGGTGAAGGCGAACCAGTGCGCCACGAGGCGCTCCGGTGTATCCCCACCGCAGGTGGGACAGACTCGAAGGGAGGTCTGCTGGGTCCGATGGCTTACCTGGAGCCGAAAGGCGAAGGGGACAAGAGCATGCCAGGAAACCGGTGGCCGGGTCCAGATGCCAGGGACGGTGCGCCGGGAGACCCGCGCGGTATGGCGAAGGCTTGACTGCTTGAACCCCAATCTCCAGCGGCAGCAATTTACTGCGACCGGAAAGGCATCTGAAACCGGTGCCCGTCGTGCCGGGGGTGTACTGGTTCACCCCGGGCAACCTATCGCGGCGGGAGCGATGTCCGACGAGGGCATTCAAGGAGATGAGTGGGGCGCCTACAGCCGCGCTAGTGCCTCGTGACCCTGTTTGCTTACCGATGGCGGTTGCGGTTGTTGTCGACGAGTTTGCGGATGCTGGTCTGGGTGAGGCGGACCTTGGCGAGGATCTCGTCGGCGGTGGCGGTCCAGGTGAACGGCTGGGCGGTGCTGTTCCAGTGGGTGATGTAGTCGCGGATCTGGCGGGTCAGGGCGTGGACCGAGGGGAAGGTGCCGCGGCGGATCGCCTGACGGGTGATGATCCCGAACCAGGTCTCGATCTGGTTGATCCAGGACGAACCGACCGGGGTGAAGTGGAAGTGGACGTGCGGGTTCGTGTCCAGCCAGGCGTTCACGTCGGGAGTCGTATGGGTGGACAGGTTGTCCAGGATGACGTGGATCTCCCTGCCGCCGTGTGGGGCGACCGCGTCCTTCAGGAAGGCGAGGAACGTGGCGCCGTTACGGGTGGGATGGCAGGAGGCGAAGACCTCCCCGGTACCGGTGTTGAGGGCGGCGAACAGGTTCGTGGTGCCGTGACGGACGTAGTCGTGGGTGCGTTTCTCGGTGCGTCCGAAACTGATCGGGAGCAGCGGCTGGGTACGGTCCAGGGCTTGGACCTGCGTCTTTTCGTCGACGCAGAGCACGACCGCGCCGCCGGGTGGGTCGAGGTAGAGCCCGACGATGTCAGCGACCTTGATGGCGAAGTCCGGATCCCGAGACAGCTTGAACGTGCCGGACTGATGTGGGCGCAGCCCTTCTTCCCGCCACACCTTCGCTACGTAGTGCCAGGACACCGGCACCGGTCCGGTGCGGCCGATGTAGCGGGCCATCTCCCGGGTCGACCAGTGCGACAGCCCGGTCTCCGCTGGCGGTGTCGTGCGGGTCAACGCCACGATCCGAGCCCGTACCGCGGCGGGGACCTGCTCCCGCGGTGCTCCTCGCGGTCGGTCGACCAGGCCGGCCACCCCGTCCCGCTCGTACCGGCTCAGCCACAGATCCACCGTCGGTCGCGATACCCCGGCCAGCTGGGCGATCCGCGCCTTCGGTGTGTTCTCCGCGTGCCACAACACGATCCGCGCCCGTGTGCCCACGTTCGCAGGAACATCCCGGCTGTTGATCAGCGCGGACAGTTCCGCCCGTTCCGCATCCCCCAACTCCACAAGATCATTCTATCTGGCGACCTGCCTACGTAAGAGAAACAGAATCACAAGACACTAGTGCAACGTTCCTCAAAGGTAATACACAAAGCGGCGGCGACGTGTGCGGGTGGGTGGTGGTGGCCGTCCCCAGACCCAGGGCTTGGCGTGGGTGTTGAGCTGGGTGGTGGCCAGGTCGACGGCATGGATGATCTCGTCGGGGTCGGCGA
>NZ_JBFLUG010000278.1:0-4361 GCF_041008525.1 Parafrankia sp. FMc2
GGGGTGCGGGGTCGGTGGGTGGGGAGTGGACGGTGCACGCCACCGGCACCCTGCTCCCGGCCGACGAGACCGACGGACCTGACGACGACACGGGCACCGATACCGACACCCCGGACCTGGTCGTCTGGCCGCCTACCGGCGCCGACGAGGTCGACATCGAGGGTCTGCACGACGCCTTCGCCGCCGCGGGACTGCAGTACGGCCCGATGTTCCGCGGCCTGCGCCGGGTGTGGCGACGCGACGGCGAGGTCTTCGCCGAGGCGGCGGTGCCCGGCCCGGTGGACGGCTTCGTCCTCCACCCGGCTCTGCTCGACGCCGTCTTCCACGCCCTCGGCACCGGCGACCTGCTGACCGACGACGGCGTGGCCCGGCTGCCCTTCGCCTTCAGCGGTGTCCGGATCTCGAGTGCGCCTGACGGTGTGCTGCGCGCCTGGCTGTCCCGCGGGGACTCGTCCGACTCGGTTCGCCTGTTCCTGGCCGACGGTTCCGGCCTGCCGGTGGGACGGATCGACAGCCTGTCCCTGCGCCCGGTGGCCCCCGACCAGCTTCCCGGCGCCGACCTGACCGGCGGCGCTCTGTACGGCGTGGACTGGATCGAACGGCGCCTCCCGGACGTCGTGCTCGGCGGCCAGGCCGCACCCGGCGACCAGGTCACGGCCGGCGGGGACGCCGACGGCTGGGCCCGACTGATCGTGACGGACGCCGTGCCGGCCCTGCCGGCGCTGCCGGCGCCGGCCGAGGTACTGGTGATCGAGCTTGCGGGTGTGGAGGCGGACGAGCCCGGCGCCGGCCCGGCCGCCCCCCGGGCGGCGCTGGTGCACGAGCGGGTGACCGGTCTGCTGGCGCTGGTCCAGGAGTGGCTGGCGGACAGGACCCGGTCGGGTGGCCGGCTGGTCGTGGTGACCCGCGGCGCGGTGGCCACGGAGGAGCCGGACGAGGTTCCGGGCATGCCCGGAGTGGCGGACGCGGCGGTCTGGGGCCTGCTGCGGGTGGTGCAGTCGGAGCACCCGGACCGCGTGCATCTGGTCGATCTGGATCCGGCCGGCGCCGATGACGGCGTGCGCGGGGGCGTGGGCGCACTGCTCCCGCGGGTGCTCGCGGCCGGTCTCCCGCAGGTGGCGGTGCGGGGCGAGCGGCTGCTGGTGCCGCGTCTCGTCCGGCTGCCTGTTCCCGCGGCCCGTCCGGCGCAGGACGTGGCGGCGGCTGCAGTGGGCGCGGCGTCCGGTGAGAGTGCGGTGTCCGGTGAGGGCACCGGGGCTGCGGCGGCGGGTGGGGTGTTCGGTAGGGGCACGGTGGTGGTGACGGGTGGTACGGGTGCGTTGGGTGCGGTGGTGGCGCGTCATCTGGTGAGCGTGTATGGGGTGTCGGATCTGTTGTTGGTGTCGCGTCGGGGTGGGGCGGCGCCGGGTGTGGCTGGGTTGGTGGCGGAGCTGGTCGGGTTGGGTGCGCAGGTGCGGGTGGCGGCCTGTGATGTGGCGGATCGGGGTGCGGTGGTGGCGTTGCTGGCGGGTGAGTCGGTGTCGGGTGTGGTGCAGGTGGCGGGTGTGGTGGATGACGGGTTGGTGGGGTCGTTGTCGGCGGAGCGGGTGGCGGCGGTGTTGCGGGCGAAGGTGGATGCGGTGGTGAATCTTTTCGAGGTCACTTCTGGTCCGGATCTGTCGGCGTTTGTGGTGTTCTCGTCGGCGGCGGGTGTGCTGGGGAATGCGGGTCAGGCGGCGTATGCGGCGGCGAACACGTTTGTGGACGGTTTCGTGGGGTGGTTGCGGGGCCGGGGTGTGAACGCGGTGTCGATGGCCTTTGGCCTGTGGGATGTCGCCGGGGGAATGGGGGGATCCCTGGGCGACGGCGCGTTGGCACGGCTGCGCCACGGTGGGGCTGTTCCGCTGACCGTGGAACAGGGTCTGGCGGCGTTCGACGCGGCGCTGTCGAGCGGGCGCGGTCTGGTCGTTCCCATCGGCCTGGACCTGCAGGCGCTGCGCGCCGCCGGTGCGGCTGTTCCGGAGATGCTGACCGATCTCGTCCCCTCGCCGCGGCGCAGCCGGCCGTCCGGTGCACTGGGCCGTCGGCTGGCCGCCCTGCCCGGCGCCGAGCGGGACAGGACCGTGCTCGGCCTGGTCCGCGACCACGTGGCGGCCGTTCTCGGCTACGCCTCGGTGGATGCACTGGAACCCGGGCGGGCCTTCCAGGACCTGGGCTTCGACTCCATGACGGCGGTGGAGCTGCGCAACCGGCTGGGTACGGCCACCGGCCTGCGCCTGCCGTCGACCCTGGTCTTCGACTATCCGAACGCCGAGGTCCTGGCCCGTCACCTGGCCGCCGAGCTGCTCGACGCCCATCCCGACGCGGGGCGAACCCGCCGGGTGAGCGGCGGATCCGACGAACCGGTCGCCATCGTCGCGATGGCCTGCCGATATCCGGGCGGCGTCTCCTCACCGGAGGACCTGTGGGATCTGGTCGCCGCCGGTCGCGACGGCATCGGTCCGTTCCCGGACGACCGCGGCTGGGACGTCGACGGTCTGTACCACCCGGACCCGGATCATCCGGGGACGTCCTACACCCGCGAGGGCGGGTTCCTGCGCGGTGCGGCGGATTTCGATCCGGGGTTGTTCGGTATCTCGCCGCGTGAGGCGTTGGCGATGGATCCGCAGCAGCGGCTGTTGCTGGAGACGTCGTGGGAGGCGCTCGAGCGGGCGGGAATCGACCCGCTCTCGCTGCGCGGCAGCCAGGTAGGTGTGTTCGCCGGGGTGATGTACCACGACTACGGCATGCGGGCCGTCAACGTTCCCGCCGGCGTCGAGGGATTCCTCAGCACGGGCAATTCGGGAAGTGTGGCGTCGGGCCGGGTGTCGTACACGTTCGGTCTGGAGGGGCCGGCAGTCACGGTCGACACGGCGTGCTCGTCGTCGCTGGTCGCGCTGCATCTGGCGGCGCAGTCCCTGCGCGCCGGTGAATGTGATCTGGCACTGGCCGGCGGCGTGACGGTGATGGCGACGCCGAACACCTTCGTCGGTTTCTCCCGGCAGCGGGGCCTGTCCGCGGACGGCCGCTGCAAGGCCTTCGCCGAGGCGGCGGACGGTGTGGGGTGGGGTGAGGGTGTCGGGATGCTGCTGGTGGAGCGGCTGTCGGATGCCCGTCGCAACGGTCACCGGGTGTTGGCGGTGGTGCGGGGTTCGGCGGTGAACCAGGACGGGGCGAGCAACGGTCTGACGGCGCCGAACGGTCCGTCGCAGCAGCGGGTGATCCGCCAGGCGCTGGCGAGCGCGGCGCTGTCCACGGCAGACGTCGACGTGGTCGAGGGTCACGGTACGGGTACGACGTTGGGTGATCCGATCGAGGCGCAGGCGCTGCTGGCGACCTACGGCCAGGGCCGGCCCGAGGGGCAGCCGTTGTGGTTGGGGTCGGTGAAGTCGAACATCGGTCATGCGCAGGCCGCCGCCGGTGTGGCCGGTGTGATCAAGATGGTGCTGGCGATGCGCCACGGCGTGATGCCCCGGACGCTGCATGTCGACGCCCCGTCGTCGCAGGTCGACTGGCAGGCGGGCGCGGTGTCGCTGCTGGCGGAACCGCGACCGTGGGAGGTGGATGGCCGTCCGCGGCGGGCGGCGGTGTCGTCGTTCGGGATCAGCGGCACCAACGCCCACGTCATCATCGAGCAGGGCGACGCGGAGCCGGTGCGGGTGCCCGGCCGCGGCCTTCCGGTGGTTCCGGTGGTGCTGACGGCGGCGGATCCCGAGGCGTTGGCCGGGCAGGCGGAGCGGCTGCGGGCCGCCGTCGGCAGCAGGGTCGGCACTCCCGTCGGCACCGCGGACGGCGCCGCGGGTGGGCTGGATCTGGTGGATGTCGGCTGGTCACTCGCGGGGCGGGCCCGGCTGCGCCACCGGGCGGTCGTCCTACCGGCCGATCATGCGGCGCTGGAACGCGGGCTGTCCGGGCTCGCCGGTCAGGCGGGATCGTCAGGCGGCGTGGGTGTGGTTGCCGGTGAGGCACGGGCAGGCCGGTTGGGTGTGGTGTTCACCGGTCAGGGTGCGCAGCGGTTGGGGATGGGTCGGGGTCTGTACGAGGCGTTTCCGGTGTTCGCGCAGGCGTTTGACGAGGTGTGTGACCTGCTGGACGGGCAGGTGGATGTGCCGGTGCGGGAGGTGGTGTTCGGCGGGGACGCCGAGGTGTTGGGGGTGACGGGTCGGGCGCAGCCGGCGTTGTTCGCGGTGGAGGTGGCGCTGCTGGCTCTGGTGCGGAGTTGGGGTGTGGTGCCGGGGGTGGTGGCGGGTCATTCGGTCGGGGAGATCACGGCTGCCTATGCGGCGGGGGTTGTCGACCTGGCGGATGCGGTGGTGTTGGTGGCGGCGCGGGGCCGTCTGATG
>NZ_JBFLUG010000279.1:0-4333 GCF_041008525.1 Parafrankia sp. FMc2
CCGCCGCGCCCACAAGACCGCCACCGCCGCACTCGACCTTCACGGCTTCCCCTGACAACCCGGACGAACCACCAGACCCGAAGATCACGGACAGATCAACTCAGAACGCGAGCGTGCCGGAGCCTTGGTTCACCCCCAGGCCGCCCGGGGACTCCGTCAGCGTCAGAAACGACGCCTCAACCCTGTCCAGCGACGATTCCGCCGCGTTCTCAGACTCGTACAACACGATGGTTGGACTCCCGTCCGTGAGGCCCTGTGCTTCGTCGACCCCAAGGACGCCACACCCCATCTGACGGTGATCTGACACTCATCCACGCCCAGACAGGCACGGCGAAGAGACGTCCGGAAACGATCTGACCGTGATCTGACACTGATCTGACGGTGATCTGACACATCACCTCGCACCACGCAGATGATCAGAGTCAGATCTGTGTCAGATCACCGTCAGACACCCTGGACTTCACTCGGACCCGAACAGCCCCCGGCCACCAGCCGCCCTTTCCGAGCGGCGAACCGGCGACATCCTGTTGCGGAGGAACCGAGTGCCTCAGCCCCGTCCCACCCGAACCGATCAGCCGCGGATCATTCCACTCACCGTCTGGCCCACCACCACCCCAGAAATCCCCGGGGCTCTCCCCGCCGATGCCGCGGCCCGCGCCATTGCCACCTTCAGCCACACCGGCGACCTCGTGATCGGGATCGACGACAGCGGAATCCTCCTCGGCGCCGCCGACTACCTCGGCCGCCGATACCTCGCGCTCCACCGCACCCAGCAGACCGCCGCCACCCCGGTTCTCCCACACTGCCGGGAACGCGACGCCGGCCTCATCATCGACCACCCGCCCGCCACCAGCCCGGAAAACCTCCTCCCCGACCTGAGCACGCTCACGGCAATACTCCGACCGGGGGGATACCTCCTCACCGTGCACACCCCCACCAGCGGGGAACACGACCCGCTCGCGGACACCATCACCGCCGCCCGCGCCGCTGGGCTGCGCTATCTCCAGCACATCATCATCCTCACCAGCCCCATCCACGACGGAGAACTCCACCCGCCCCCCGAGAACCCCTCGAGCGGCGGGTTGTTGGAACCCGTCCACACCGACCTGGCAGTGTTCAACCGACCCGGTGGTGGTGCGCGTGGCTGACCGGCACACCCCCCTTCCTCTCACCGTCTGGGCGGTGTCGCAGACCCACCCCCGCTTCCAGCGCCTGCACCGTTACACCCCTGAATCCCTCGCGCACCCCGCCCGCATGCTGCCCGCCCTCGCCCGCCACATCATCACCACCTTCACCGCACCGGGTGATCTCGTCGTCGACCCCATGTGCGGCATCGGCACCACGCTGGTGGAAGCCGCACACCTTGGCCGCAATGCGCTCGGGATCGAATACGAACCCCGCTGGGCAGGTATCGGCCGCGCCAACGCCGTCCTCGCGCACACTCAGGGCGCCACCGGCACCATCCAGCTCATCACCGGTGACTCCCGCCGCCTTCCCGGACTCGCGCCCGAGGCCGCGCGAGGACAGGCAGCGCTGATTCTTACCTCACCGCCCTACGGTAAAGCGACCCACGGCACCGTCGACGCCGACCGGATACACGGCGTCCGCAAACGCGACTACACCTACAGCGCCGGCCGGCCCGGGAACCTCGCCGCCGCCGACCTGGCCGAACTCCTCACCGGATTCACCGACATTCTCACCGGCGCCGCAGCCCTTCTGCGACCCGGGGGAATCGTCGCGATCGCTGTGCGCCCGTATCGCCAGGACGGCGAGTTCATCGACTTGCCCGGCGCCATCCTGCACAGCGCCCAGCAGGTAGGGCTCGTCCGCGCCGGCCGCGCCGCCGCCCTCCTCGCCGGCCTGCGCGGGCCCCGTCTGGTGCCCCGCACGACCTTCTTCGCCCTCCACAACGCCCGCACCGCCCACGCCGCCGGCACCCCCCTGCACGTCACCGCCCACGAGGACGTCCTTCTCCTCACGCCCACCGAATAGCCCGGCCGACGCGCGTCCAGCAGGCCTGACAGCGACCCTGGCCTGCGTCAACGCTATCTGACAGTGATCTGACGGTGATCTGACACATGTTGCACACGCAACAACAGTCAGATCACCGTCAGGCACCACCGTCGCGCGTGTAGCAGGGCCTGCCGCACGGACATGGGTCGCCGCGGCGTCCTGCGCGTGGGGTGTCGCTCCCCGCGCGCCAGCGTCACGGCACAGGCCGCGAACCTCGAGACACAGATCCTTCCGAGAAAGGGCTCTGTGAAGACCTGGACCGACGCAGAGATCCGCCATATCGGCACCGTCGTCGACATCGTCACAGCCGGGGAAATCCTCGGCATCGGACGCACCACCAGCTATGTACTCGCCCGCCAGAAGAAGTTCCCTGTCCCCGCCATTCGCGTCGGACGTCGATATATCGTCCCCACCGGCCCCCTCAAGAATCTGTTGGGAATCGATACACATCCGACCGAACCGGCTTGACAAACCGGTTTCCACCGAGCATCAATATTCCCATCCGCCGCACATACGACGGATTTCGCGTGGAACAACGAGACAGGAGCTCGTAATGGCGAAGGGATCCCTGTTCAAAAAATGTGGCTGTAGAGACCCGAAAACCGGCCGCCAGATCGGGCGTTCCTGCCCCAAAATCCGCCGCCCGAATGGCGGATGGCGCTCCGACCACGGAACCTGGGCCTACCGCGTTGACCTGCCACCCCACCCCGACGGAAAACGACGGCTCGTGAGCCGCGGCGGATTCGCCACACGCGATGCAGCCCACGGCGAACTCGAGCGCATCGACGCTCTCCTCGCCATCGCGGAGGAAGGCGACATGAGCGGACTTCGCGCATCGCCGACCTCATCGGAAACGCCATCACCAGCGCAACGCCGCTACCCGAGACAAGCGAAGTAGAAAACCGTTACCGACGCAACGCTGACCTCGACCCCGACCTCACCGTCGCCAACTGGTTCACCCGGTGGCTGGAGAACCGCAAAACAATCCGCCCCACCACCCGAAACGGCTACGCCGGCTACATCCGAGTTCATATCACCCCCGCCATCGGTGACATCCGCCTCACCAAACTCACCGTCGGCCATCTCGACGACATGTTCACCGCCATCGACCAGACCAACAAGAAAATTCTCGAGGACCGTGAATCCGACGATCCCGAAATCAGACGAGCTGCGCGACGCAGAAGGATCACCGGTCCCGCCACCCAGCAGCGCATCCGCGAAGTACTCCGAGCAGGACTCAACGACGCGATCCGCCGCGGCATCATGACCCACAACCCCGCAAAGTACCTGGAACTCGCATCCGGGAAACGCCCCAAAGCACTCCTATGGACCGATGAACGGGTCGCCCGCTGGCGCCAGACCGGGACCAAACCATCACCTGTCATGGTCTGGACCCCCACACACACCGGACACTTTCTCGACCACATCCAGACAGACCCTCTTTACCCCATCTTCCACCTGATCGCCTACCGCGGACTACGCCGCGGCGAATCCGTCGGCATCCACTGGGACGACATCGACTTCACCAGCGCAACCCTCACCATCCGCCGGCAAGTTACCCAAATCGGCTACACCACCCACATCGGCCCTCCCAAGTCCGACGCCGGCGAACGCACCATTTCTCTCGACCCCGGCACCATCACCGTCCTAAAAATCAGCCGCACTCGCCAACACGCTGCCCGCCTCGCGGCCGGCTCAGCCTGGCCCGACACCGGACTCGCGTTCACCCACCCCGACGGCAACCTCATTCACCCCGAACACCTCATGAACCGCTTCCGCGTGCTCCTCCAGGAAGCCGACCTACCCCCCATCAGCCTCCATGGCCTCCGACACGGAGCAGCCACCCTCGCACTCGCCGCCGGCGCCGCCCTCAAAGCCGTCCAAGACCTCCTCGGCCACTCCACAATCATGCTCACCGCCGACACCTACACCCACATCCTCCCCGAACTCGCCACCGAGATCGCCATCAACTCAGCCCGCCTCATCCCCCGACGACGCAACCCCGACGACTACCCGAAAGACATCACACTCGACTAAACCCACCGCCCCCCGCCCCCAGGGCGGGGGGCCAAGCCGTTCCCAACCACCACCACAGCCCTCCCCCACAAGACCTGACCCCTTCGAGCGGACCCGGCACCACCCAAACAAGATCAACTGTGCCACCCACCGCTACCGCACCCACACCTGCCCCCCGTTGGCGACCACCGTCCGGCTCATCCCTAGACCCCACAAGCACCCGCGAGAGATCATCGAGACCTGTCTCCTACTCTCCCCCGACCTCGACCACCCCCCCCACCTTCACCTACAAAACCACCCCCCA